>JALQTQ010000160.1 GCA_023263995.1 Akkermansiaceae bacterium
AGGAGAAATGGCCACTTTTCCCTGTGGAAGTGGGCCACGGTTCGCGTGGTCTAGGGATTCTGTCGGGGATGACAAATCTTTTTTTTCAAGTTCTCCCGCTCCTGAACCATCTCCATAAACCTAAAAAAACGGCGACCCGCAGGCCGCCGTTGCGAGATTCTGTTCAATTCGACAAGTGCGGGATTCAGGATTCTCCGGTTCCCGCAGCGTCTCCCCTCGTAAGAGCATGACTCTCGTCAATCCCTACCGCTTTATAACCTCCACTCGCACGGAAATAGAAAATCAGGAGCAGGTAAATGACAGCCATGGCCCCGGGGATAAACGAATCGGTCACCAGCGTCCTCCGGTTGCCCCGGATATCGGCGTCGACCACGACCTGCTGGGACTCGGACCGCTCTTCTTTCGCCAACTTTTTCGTGTCCTCCAGTCGTTTCGGATCAATCGGTTGGACCGCATCGAATCCGAGGAACTGACTTGGGTCACCCTCGCTCTTCCAATCGGCATAGAGCTCTTGGTCAGCCCCTTTCAACTCTTGCGCAGCATAGCGGTCCTTGAAGTATCCAAGGCCGGCGGAACCGATCAGACCGGCGGACATCATGCCGATCCCCCCCATCAAACTCATCGCGACCGCTCCGGTGGCAGGGAAACGATCTCCCACCACCGCAAGCATGGTGGGCCAGAAGAAGGTCTTCCCGATCGAATAGAGAAGCACGGCCCCAATGGCGGGCCCAAAAGCCTGGATCGCAGAAACTGCATTCAGACCAAGACAAGCAACGACCGCACTCGCGAAGAGGAGACTGATCGGGTTGAGGCCGAGTTTTTTCTCGATGAAGTGCGCGCAAAACCGCAGCAGGAACATTCCCAGTGAGGTGATCACAAAAAGAATTTTTCCTTCCTTCTCCGAAAGAATAGCCCCGGTGATGTTCTGCATCCAGCCGTCGGTGCCCAACTCAACCGCTCCAACCAGTCCATGCGTGATGAAGAGAACGAAAATCAACCAGTGGCCCGTGGCAAACGAAGTCACCTTGCCAATCCAGAAAAGGGTGCCGAGACCGATGACAAGCGCCAGAATCAAAGGCAGGCTTGAATCTGCGGCAAAGAAGGGAGCCAAGAACCCCTTGAAGAAAAGGTAGAGCATGAAGGAGACAACTGCTCCTCCCAACAAACCCACATCTTTGAGCATCTCGCCCATCTTGAGGCCTCTCTCGGAAGCCTCCGATTTGGGGAACTTTTGCCCCATGAACATCAAACCGTAAACCACGGTGGGCAGGAGGTAGAAGGCAAGCTGAGACTTCCAGCCAAGGGCAGCGTCGCCGGTTCCGAGAAACCAGCCAACCATGCCCCCCAAAATCATCCCAAGCGGCCAAGAGGCGTGCAGAATGTTCAGGTAATGGGTCCGGTTTTCCGGAAAGAGGGTCGAAACCAGCGGATTGGCAACCGCCTCAAGCGTTCCATTGGCAAAAGCAAAGATGAACATCCCCCACCAAAGCAGTTGGTAAGCGGTTTCCATGCTCTGCCCTTCGGTCGCCCCAAAAGCCACGAAGGCCGAAAGAATATGGCAAAGGAAGGCCACAAAAACGAGCTTTCCGTAACCGATCCGATCGACAATCACCCCGCCGATCATGATCCCGAAACAGAAGCCCGTAAAACCGGCTCCCCCGATTGCCCCAAGCTGGGAACCAGAAAAACCAAAGTCTGCGGCCCAGTTGGCAAAAATTCCGCCTCGAATTCCGAAGCCTACACCCGCCGCGAGGATGGCGACGAAGCCGGCCCAAAGAAGGCGTTTCCTGTTAATTTGGTTGCTGTCACTCATAAATGATTGTCATTGTGTTATCTTTCCATCTTCGGAAAGGAGGGCATACTGATTGATCGAGGCAACAAAACAAGCACGGGATTCAGGTAAATTCGCAACTCGTCCGAAAAACAGCGGACCCTCTCCAGGCCCGCTGTTTTTCCAAAGTCCGCCCCCCGGATCGCTGGTTGATGGGAACCCGGGCGGTGTCTAAATTTAGCCAGACCCGATCGGGCCTGGCCGGGATGCCGAAGCAACCTAGGGCGTTCCTTGCGGAACCGATGGTTCGTAGGTGTTTGTATTTAAGGAACCTCGGCCAACGTGCCTGCCCCGAGATCATCCGGCAAGGTCAAAAAAGACTCAGGAGCATTTCTTCCTCTTGAGAAAGAGGTCCAAGCCGTCGCTCAAGGCGATCCAACTGGCCTCGATGATGCTGTCGGAAACCCCGACCGTCCCCCAAGTCGATTGCCCATCGCTATGAGCAATCAGCACACGGGTTTTGGCCGCCGTAGCTTCTCCACCATCGATGATCCGAACCTTGTAGTCGATCAACTGGACCTGCTCCAGCTCAGGGAACGAAGCACTGAGAGCTTTGCGGAGGGCACCATCGAGCGCATTGACCACGCCGTGCCCGGTCGACACGGTGTGATGAATCTGGTCGCCCACCTCGAGCTTGACGGTGGCCTCACAAACCGGTGCATGTCCGTCCTTATAGTGCCGGAAGGAGCAATGATATTCGTGCAGCACCCATGAACGCTGGTATTCCCCGAGGGTCCGCCGAATGAGCAACTCGAGCGACCCACCAGCCGCCTCAAAGGAATACCCGGCCTGCTCCATCTCCTTGACCCGAGCCAGGATTTCCCGGGTCTGCTCGCTTCCTTTTTCGAGGGGGATGCCCAGATGGGCCGCTTTCATGAGGATGTTGGACTGCCCGGAGAGTTCGCTCACGAGGATCTGTCGCTCGTTGCCAACTTCCTCGGGGCCGATATGTTCGTAAGTGCGGGCGAGCTTTTGCACGGCATTGACGTGCATGCCACCTTTGTGGGCAAATGCAGTCCGCCCCACGAAGGGGGCACGCGCGAAGTGCGGGTTGTTGGAAACGTCATCAACGAAAAAGGACAAATCACGCATCGCGGAAACATCGGCCACAGCCCGACGGCCCATCTTGAGTTCCAGAATCGGAATGACCGAAGTGAGGTTGCAGTTCCCGGTCCGCTCGCCGTAACCATTGATCGTTCCTTGGACCTGGGTGGCCCCGGCCTGCACTGCCGAGATGGCATTGGCCACCCCCAACTCGCAATCGTTGTGGGTGTGGATGCCCAAAGGGACCTCTGGAAAAACCTCGCGCACCACCCCGCTGATCTCGGCGATTTCGTTTGGGAGGCATCCGCCGTTGGTATCGCAGAGCACCAACCAGTCAGCTCCGCCCTCGACCGCCGCCCGCAGCGTTCCCAAGGCATGCTCGGCCCCATCCTTGTATCCATCAAAGAAATGCTCCGCGTCGTAGACCACCTCACGGCCCGCCACCTTGAGAAAGCGACAAGTCTCGCGGATCATCGCCCGGTTTTCCTCCGCCGTGGTCCGCAAAACCTCGGTTACCTGCAACTCCCAACTCTTGCCAAAAATCGTCACCACCGGCGTGTCGGCATCCAATAACAACTGGACTTGAGCATCTTCGTCCACTGGCACCCCGGCCCGACGGGTGGAGCCGAAGGCCGCAATCTTTGCGTGAGACCATTTCTCCCGCGCCGCTGCCTTGAAAAACTCGATATCCTTGGGATTCGAGCCCGGCCACCCGCCTTCGATGTAGTCCACCCCAAATTCATCAAGTCGCTTCGCGATGCGGATCTTGTCCAGCCCTGACAAGGAAAACCCTTCTCCCTGCGTGCCATCCCGGAGGGTGGTGTCATAAATGCGGACGCGCTTTTCTTCGCTCATGGTGTATCTCTCGTTGCCAGACCAGTCCCGACGGGAAATCTCTCGCTCAGCCGGTCGAGCGGAAAAACTCCAACACCCAACGCCTCAAAGCAATCGCGAAGTGACCAAAGATGAGTCGATCATGATCATCACAAATCGTTAGAGTCCGCCCTCAGCGGTCATCGACTGGCTGGAATTTCGGAGGCTCGAGAGCAGGTGGCGGTCTCTTCCTCATGGCCGAGACGAGCATATCAGGGGGACGGATCAAGAATTGCCTCCCGGTAAAATTCGAGCGCGAGAGAGTCCCCCATTTTCCCGAGCGATCACATCCGGGCAAGGCATGCCCGCGCCAAAACCGACAAGAATTTGCCCCGCCAAAGGCAATGGTGAAAAGGATTCATGCCCCCAACTTCGAGCGGAAATGAAAAGATTTCGGGCCGGATGACGTTGTGTCGATGCGATTAAGTCGTCATGTTTCCCTCCATCAACTCCCCTGCTCTGCTCTCTGCCATCATCTTGTTGACCGGGTCATGCTTCGCAGCTGGGGAGATTTCAAAGGAGCTGACCACAGAGTTTAGAGAGAAGATCGAACCTCTGCTCCAAGACTACTGTTACGACTGTCATGGTGATGGAGCCGACAAAGGTGATTTTGTGCTCGATGAGTATGAAACGACGTCCGCGCTTCTCAATGACCGGCTCGCGTGGCTCAGGATTTGGGAAAACGTCCGCACAGACCTGATGCCACCTTCCAAGGTGGAGTTCCAACCCGAGGCAGAGGAACGCAAGGAACTCATCACATGGATCGAAGAGAAAATCTTCCAGCTGGACCCCGATAATCCCGATCCGGGCCGTGTGACGATCCGTCGGATGAATCGCGAAGAATATCAGAACACCATCCTAGACTTGGTGGGAGTGCGTTTCGACGCCACCGAAAATTTCCCGGCCGATGACACTGGATTCGGCTTCGATACCATTGGCGATGTCCTCACGATTTCGCCCCTCCTGATGGAGAAATACCTCAACGCGGCTGGGGAAATCGCCGCCAAGGCCCTGCCCGAAGATGCCGGCAAACCGAAGCCCATCGAAATCGATGCCGGTGATTTCCGGGACCGCGAAGGAAGCCAGACCGCCCGCTTCATGGAGGCAAACCAAGAACAGATTGTGACGGCGACACGTCGCATCGAAGCCGAAGGCGAATACGAACTGGAAGTAGCCTACACCCTCCAGAACGAAGGAGGGAGGCCGAAAGACCAAACCGGAACGTGGCAGTTTTGGCTTGATGGACAAAAACTCGAGGAAATTGAGATTCACTCGGAGAAAGGACTGCGGAGCAGCTTTGTAAAAAAGCTCAACCTCCCGAAAGGAGATCGACGCTTCGAATTTTCGATCGTTCCGGGCAACCCGGGCGAGGGCGAAGGCACGGCGGGAATCCGTGTGGACCGCTTTCGCTTGAAAAGCCTTGGAACCAGCGGCTCGTGGGATCTTTATCCCGAGAGCTACCAGCGGATCTTCGTCGATGGCCTCCCACCGAAAGGAGAGGAAAAGCAGACCGCCTACCTGCGCAAAATCGTCGAAAGTTTTGCCAAGCGGGCTTTCCGGCGCCCGCCCCGCAAGGACTTGGTGGACCAGATCACCTCACTTGCCGAAAACAAAATGCAGGAGGAGGGCGCAGAGTTTGCCGACGGGGTCCGCCTTGCCGTCTCTGTCATCTTGACCTCACCCAGCTTCCTCTACCGAAGCGAAGTTCAGGCCGAGCCGGACAACCCAGGCAGGGTGGTTTCCCTCGATGAATATGCGCTGGCCTCGCGGCTTTCCTACTTCCTCTGGAGCTCGGCCCCCGACCAGGAACTGCTGGATCTGGCCGAAACGGGGAAGCTGCGGGAAAATTGGCGGAGTCAGGTGGACCGGATGCTCAAAGATCAGAAAGGCCTCCGGATGATACAAAATTTCGTGGGACAATGGCTGCAAGCACGCGACATGCCCACGCGAAACATCGATGTGCGTCGCATTCTCCGCGAACGGGACGGGCGACGAGCAGACCGCATCTTCAACACCCGACATCGCTTTGAGATGAAAAGGGAAACGGAAGAGTTTTTCCGTTATGTCCTGATGGAGAATCGCCCGCTCTTGGAACTGCTCGATGCCAACTACTCCTTCCTCAATGAAAACCTCGCCAACTTCTATGGCGTGACCGGGGTGAAAGGAGAACAATTCCGCAAGGTCGAGTTCGACAAAAACGTGAAAGGCCGGGGAGGCATTCTGGGACAAGGCACCTTTCTCATCGTCACCTCCCAATCCACCCGGACGTCGCCGGTGAATCGTGGCCTTTTCGTCCTTGATAACATCCTCGGAACTCCAGCCCCGCCAGCCCCACCCGATGTGCCCGAACTCGAGGAGACAGCGAGGGGCTTCGACCGCAACGCCACGATGCGACAGCTCATGGAGGTGCATCGCGAGAAGCCACTGTGTGCCTCGTGTCACGAACGCATGGACCCGATCGGATTGGCTTTGGAAAACTTCAACGCCCTTGGCCAATGGCGCGATCAGGAAGACGGGAAAGACATCGATAGCGCCGGAAAACTGGTGACCGGCGAGGGTTTTTCCAACGTGATGGAGCTCAAAAAAATCCTCACCACCTCCCGAAAACAGGATTTCTACCGCTGCCTTACCGAGAAACTCCTCACCTACGCACTGGGACGGGGAGTGGAGTATTACGACGCCCCCTCGGTGAACGCCATCATCGCCCAAACAATCGAGGAAGGTGGCGGCCTGAAGGACCTCGTCTACGCAATCACTGAAAGCACCCCGTTTCAAAAGCGTAGAGGTGACCGGGACTTCTAGCTTGCTCAATGCCGTTTTGACCTGAACTTCCAGCCAAAAGAAACCAATGAAAACCCACTCAAGCCACCTTGGACGCCGAGCCTTTCTTCGCGGGGTCGGAGCAACCATCGCCCTGCCCGCCTTCCGTTCCCTTGGCGCGGAGCTGGCGGCCCCAGCAGCGACCGCTCGCGGGGTAACCACCACCGGTGCCCCCCTGCGCATGGCGTATCTCTACGTTCCCAATGGGGTGATCATGGACAAGTGGCGCCCCGAAGGAACCGGCTCGGATTTCAAGCTCAACCAATCAATGCAGGCACTCAACCCCTTCAAAGAGGACCTCCAGATCATCAAGGGTTTTGAGCAAAACAACGGCACCGCCGGGCCGGATGGTGCTGGTGACCATGCCCGCGCCGGAGCTACTTTTCTCACCGGTGCTCGCCCCAAAAAAACCGCCGGGGCTGATATCAAGGTGGGAATCTCCGCTGACCAGATGGCCGCAAGCTACATCGGATCGGAAACACGTCTCTCTTCTCTCGAACTCTCCTGCGACGCGGTTCGCAAGTCAGGTCGCTGCGACTCTGGCTACTCCTGCGCCTACCAATACAATCTCTCTTGGCGTTCAGCGACTCAACCAATGACGCCGGAATCAAACCCGCGCCTGGTGTTTGAACGACTCTTTGGAGGCGGCGACACCGAGGAACGAAAAAAGAGTCTCGCCAAACGACGTGCCGAAAAACGGTCCATCCTCGACATCGTGATGAGTGATGCCAAGTCGATGAATCACCAGCTCGGCCGAAACGACCGAAACAAACTGGATGAATACATGACCGGGGTGCGCGAAATCGAGCGGCGTATTGAAAAGGCCGAAAGCTTCGGTCCCCCGCCCGACCCCGGCGTCGAATCTCCGGAGGAAGGTGTGCCGGGCGAGTATCAAGAGCACATTCGGCTCCTTTTCGACATGATGCTTCTTGCCTTCAAGACCGACCAGACCCGGATTTCCTCATTCCTTCTGGCGCATGATGGCAGCAACCGCAACTTCACTCAAATGGGGGTGAACGAGGGGCACCACGGGCTCTCCCACCACCGAAACGACCAGAGCAAGGTGGATCAGATCGTCAAGATCGACACCTTCTACAACGAACAATTGGCTTACTTCCTCGAGCGGATGAAAGCAACCGAGGATATCGACGGAAAGAGCCTTCTTCACAATTCGATGATCGTGTGGGGAAGCGGACTTTCCGACGCCAACCGTCACACCCACGACGACCTTCCCATCATCCTCGCAGGCCATGCTGGGGGGAAGTTTCACCCCGGTCGTCATCTCGACCTTGGCCAAAATGTCCCGCTGA
>JALQTQ010000161.1 GCA_023263995.1 Akkermansiaceae bacterium
CAGACTGACGTCCTCCTTGAAGTCACCCACCTTGGCTGCTTCGAAAGTCAGCTCATACCAGCCTGAAACCGGCGGCTCAAAGCCCTCGAGAAAGAAGGAATAGCTGTTGCCGTTGTTGGCACGCGTCCAAGAGAAGAGGGTGCCTTGGTCGTAGGGCCGATGGTAGATTCGGTAAGTCTCGTGGCTGTCGCGGATCTTGCCGGTCACCCAAACCCGCTCATTCGGATGACCCTTGGCGGGCAAGGCCTCCTCGAGCATGCGATCCGCCACCGCAAAATAAGAGGCCAACATCTCGCGGCTGAGGTTGATGCTGCGATCCGTATCGAAGTAGTTGGTGCCGCGGTCCTCGGGAATGTCCTCGACCAAATTCAGTTCGGTGCCGAGCAGGTCGTTGAGAGAATGCGTGAATTCGTGGCGGGAAATGCGGCGGAAGCGATCGTGGAGTTTCTCGGGCTGATGTTTTGCCAGCCATTCGAGAATGATGGCTTTTTCCTCGGCCGAGGGCTGAGCCTCAGCCGCCGGCGGCATCTTGGCGTTAATCACGTTCTCGAACATCAAGGTGCCGTCGAAGTCCTTTTTATCGAAAACCACCTCCATATCGAAGCCGCCCTTCTTGATGCCTTCGGCATGGCAGTCAAAACAGTAGTTCTCAAGCACCTCAGCGACTTGCTCGTTGAGAGGTGCAGCCCCCAACGTCGGACTCGTGATAATGAGTCCCGACAAGGTCAACACTGGGAGGTTTTGGAGCATCAACAATGAGTTGCGATGGCACGACTGGCCTGCTCGGCCGCTTCTCTCACCTGTCGGCCCAACTCGGCAAAGCGGTCCTTCGGCAGACGTTTGGCAGGGCCTGAAATCCAGATGGCTCCAGGCACATCGTTCTGCGGGTTGCCTTCTGAAATACGAACGGGCGCAGCGATGCAGTGGATGCCTTCGTCAGCCTCGGCGTAGTCCACGGAGTAACCCTGCGACACGATGCGCTCGCATTCCTTCCGCAAGGCATCTTTCGAGATGATGGTGCGCGAAGTGTGAGCCACCAGCTTGATCTTGGAGAGGGCCTTCTCACGTTGCTTCTCCGGCATGTGGGCCAGAAGCAACTTGCCGGGCGCGTTGCTATAGAGCGTGAAACGCAGGCCCAGATCCACGACGATGCGGAGTGGTTGCGTGCCTTCCACTTGGTCGATGATGGTGCCGAAGTAGTCGTTGAGGACACCCAGCTGCACGGTCTCCTCCGTCAGGTCGCGCAGGGCCACCATGGCGGGACGGACGGCCTCCGGCAGGCTGATGCGCCGGGCGCGGGGTGTAGCGAGTTTCAGCCACCGGCCACTGAGGCGGAAGGCCATGGTTTCCTTGTCACGCAAGAGGTAGCCTCTCGCCTGCAGAGTCTGGGTGATACGAAACACTGCATTCTTGGGAACCTCCAGCCGCTGGCTGATCTCCGAAAGTGTCATCCCTTGCGGCGAAATACTAAGCATCTCAACGATGTCTAGACTGCGATCCAACGCCGGCACACTCCCAGGAGAATCGACCGTGTCGGTGGGTATCCTTTGCGATTTCATCAGAATTTCCATTTTCCCTTCCCCTTGAAAAGGCCGCAAAAGCCAGACCGCTTCGACCTCTCTTAATTTCTATTTTTAGAACGTGTTTCTCTAGTAGAATATTTCAAGCAGTTTCTCTAATCAAAGAACGAACGCTTCTGATTTCTCGGCCAGCTTCACTGACTCAATCCCATTGCTGCGCGTTGCTTTCGCCCGGTGTTCCGACCGCGGCCACGACGAATGACGCTGACAATTTCGATGGCATCAACGGCCATAGTTTCAACGGCAGCGCGTCCGTGCAGGTCACGACAGGGCATCAATCTCGGCGGTCGGGTATCAGTGAAGGATCACGTGCCGGCGCGCCACACCTGAGGTGGCGGAGTCCTTTTGCTGCCCGTTGAGGGTGACCTGGGCTCCGGCCTCGTCGTGCGGCGCGGCGAACGGGCCTTGAACGTCCCAAAACTACACATATCTTGTCGCTCTGATACAAGCTCCAAGACGGCTATTCGCCTACCTTTCCAGAGTTGTCTGCCATGTCTCCATCCTTGACCCTTCCTCCCAAACGAAGCGAAACGAACGAACTTGTCCGTCTCGGTGTTTGTCCTGCCCACTTTCAGTTCGCGACCACCCTTGCCCCCAATCCCGAAGGCCATCTTCCTCGCCAGCCCAACGGTGAACTCCGCATCATTGGCAAATTGCGGGGGTTTCTGGCAAAGAGCCCGGTCCGCCTCGCAGTTATCCCGATCTTCGTCTTCTCGGGCACCCGGGAGGAGGACATCCGGGAAATGCTGGAGGGAATCCAGTCCCTTGGCCTCACACCCGAGGTAATCATCATGATCAATGGAGCGAACCCGATGAATCCCGGGGACGAAGATGAATTCGTGGCCACCGCCGTGGGCATTCTCGACATCGCCACGAGCCTCGAGATCGCCTCGGTCTCCTCCACCACCTTCGAGCCCTGGATGGACCAGGCTCCGGAAAAAACGGGCGAAGCCTACCAAGCCGCGGTGACCCAGTTGGTCAAGGGTCATGAACGCATCTACCGGGAAGCCGGGCTGGCCGCTTCTTCCATCAAGTCGTGGCACCTCGAGTTTCTCCGTCCGGTGGAATTATCCACCTTCACCAACATCCGCCGCTCATGGGATGTCGTCAGCCGTCTCAACCAGGCAATCGGCAGCAACTTCTTCCGTGTTTTGGTCGATGCCTCTCACTGCGGCGATTCCGGTCTGAGCGTCGAGGAAAACCGCGCGGTCATCCATGAAATCGCAGCCGCTGATGCCCTCGGAGCCTTTCACGCTTCTTCCAAAACCACTCGCGGATGCCTGACCACCGATGAAGGATGGATCGATGCCCTCCTCACCACCTGCCTGGAAACCGGAAAACTCGAAACGGTCATCGTGGAGGCTTTTGACCACACCGATGAGGGCTTGCAACCGCTCCGCGACGCCGTCCCGGGCCATGGCGTGGACACCACCAAGGGACGCACCTACGACCAGTTGATTTACGACGGCCTCACCCTCGTCAATTCCCGGATCAAGGAGCACTCGGCCGCGGCCCTGTGATCGAAGGCTTTTCCGGCACTTCCCGACCCCTGATCATTTCACCCTCAAGACCACCCGTGCGTATCTCGTGAGCGAAGGCTCTCCCGAATCTTTGACCTCGCAGACCAAGTGAATTTCATCCCCACTCTTGGCACCTGCCGGAATGCGATATCCGGCCCGCGCTGCTGTCACTTCCTTGAAGGCCGCTCCGGAGAATCGCCCGGCTTCCTCGTAATGCCACCACCGAAACGAAAGGGCATCTCCGTCGGGATCATGGCTCGCCGAGGCATCCACGATCACCTCGTCGCCGGCCGAAACCTCCCGGTCAGGATCCTCCCCTCTCAAACGGACCAGGGGCGGATGGTTCGCGGAAGCAAAGTCCTGCACACACCAGTCGGCCCGGGCCGCAAAATCGTTTTGCACCGCCTCGAGCCAACGGGTGATGGGCCGGAAATAGCGGTTCCGCAATGCCACTTCTTCGGGACGGGTGACGTTCTCGAACTTCTTGGCCCAACTCCAGTCGATGGTCCACCGGCCGTTCGGATGTTTCCAGCCCGGGGCGGGCGGCGGGTCCATCCAGACGTTCCCGCGAACATTCACATAGCGCCCTCCCCAGCCCCCCCAACCGGGCGATTCCAGACTGCGCAAGCCATTGGGAATGGCATGGAGAAAAGCCGGGGTATCCCCTTCGGCATGGAAGGCCCCGTTCAAATGTTCATAGAAGGAACAGAGCGCCCCGTGGCCCTCCAGGATATTCTTCTTCATCCAATCGGCTTCAAAGTAGCGCTTGGTCCCTGCGGGCAGGACCTTGGGCCAGATGTAGGCCATGCAGTCAAACTGGTCCGAGATGATGGTGGGCACCTTGAATCGTTCCCAGGTGGGCCGAATCGAGGACTGGTAGGTTTCATCCTGCTCCCATATCAGAAAGAGCCGCAACTTCCCGGCAACCTCCTCCAGGCGACCGGGATGCTCTTCCTGCACAATCTGCAGGGCCCTCGCAATGGTGCTGCATCCTCCCCAGGCTTGCACCCAGATGGGACGCGGGTCGCTTTGATCCAGGAGAACCTTGGCGATCCACTCCGCACCCTCCGACCGCTTGCGATCCTCCCCGGCCGGCCCAATGTTGCCCACCTTCCAAACCGCCAGCAATTCCTCGGGCGACGGATACCCCGCATCATGCTTCTTGAGATTCGGATAAACCCGGGCATAGCGCCCGATGGCATCCCTGACCCACTCCACCGGATGGAAGGCGTGCCAGCCCTCGCCCCCGACCCAGTGAAATTGCGAACTGCTGTTCACGATTCCCTCGACCTCGAATTCATTGCTGTTGAGGAGAAACCTCACCATCGAACAACGATCGTCAGCTTCCCCATCGGTCGTCACAATCACCCGGGAACGGGCCGTCCCGAAGGACGGGAAGAAGAGAATGGCCAAGAAGGCAAAAAGTCGGAAAATGAAAGAAAACACCTGCCGAGCCTAATCGGAAAACCCGGCTTGACGAGCAAGATGAGCGGCCACAGGACCACCACCCGCTTCTTCCGCCCCATCATCGTCAATCAACGCCCCCTCATTGCCCCCCACCCAATTGGTTTTGCATCATGATGAGGACCTCTCCCCTTCCCCGCCTCCTCGGAAACGGGCCCTTCAACGTCCTGGCGCTGCTGGCTGCCCTTTCCATTTTTCCCGTGTCCCGGGCCCGGGACCGCACCCTCCTGTTCGACATCTCCGCACCCGGCGAGGACAAAGCCATCACCACCTGGGGACTCGACACGGCATGGCTCAGTGAAACCAACCTCCGCCGTGGGGTCATCTTCATGGGCCGACCGCAGGTGGACGTGGTGCGCTTTTCCTTCACCGGCGACTGGCCCCTGATCAACGGTGACCTTGGACCGGAGGCCCAAGCGGAGTTCGATGCCCGCATGGCCCTCGTCGACAACTTCACCGAGGCCGATACCGAACTGTATCTGAACAACGACACCGAATCGGTCCACCCGTCCTTCCACAATGGGGATGGTGTCAATCCCGCAGCTTGGGCCGGACTCATTGACCTCACCCGGCAACGATGCGAGGAACGTGGTCGCACCGTCGTTTCGGTGGCTCCCTTCAACGAACCCGACTTCACCACCTGGCAGGGAAACGTCACCCGCTTCGGTGACGTGTGCTGGCAGTTGCGGAATCCCCTGGGGCCACGTTTCACCGGAATCCGCCTGATGGGAGGCAACACCCTGAACAATGACCAGGCAGCCGCCTGGTATGACCCCCTCAATGGCTTCGGCTTCCTCGAGGAGGGCAACACCCACCAACTGGCGGGATCATTCGACACCTATGCGGCCTTCCATCAGTCTGTCGCAGGTCGGGGAGACCTGGCCAGCAACGACGAACTTCACAATGTCATGGAAGCCATGGTGGGGGCTGAATACGGCATGGATGCGGCCATCTGGTGGGGCCCTGCTGAACGAACCCGGGGCGAATTCGTCAAGGCAAGCGATGGCCACCGCCTCGCCTACGCCGAACATCGTGCCAACTGGACGGCCGCTTCGGTCTACCGGTCGCCCAGTGGACGAATTCAGGCCTTCATTGGCGAATCGGAACGGCAGGCCCGGCCAACCACCTATCGTCTGGTCAGCAAGGACCGCCCGGTATTCTTCGATGGCCACGGACCGCGGCATTCCTTCGAAGTGACCACCACCGGAGGACCGGGCTACCAGACCCCCGCCCACCACAATGCCGAAAAGCTGGTCAACATCACCTGGGGAGACGACGTGCAGCCAGTCATCGATGGCACTTATGTCCTCGTGGCCCGCCACAGCCGCAAGGTCATGGAAGTCGCCGGGGCCGCAGGCACCGATGGGACCAACGTCCGCCAGTTCACCCACAACGGCGGCGACCACCAACACTGGCACGTCCGCCCCCTACCGCCCTCCTCCGGAGGCGACTACAGCTACTTCACCATCATCAACGCCCGGAGCGGCAAGTCCCTCGACCTCCTGAACTTCTCCTACGACAACGGCGGCAACCTCATCCAGTTCGGCACCGGCTCGGCCCCGAACCAGCAATACTACCTCGAGTATGTCGAGGACGGATGGTTTTTCATCAGAAGTCGATGGAGCGGGAAATGCCTCGATGTGGTCGGCGATTCCTTGGGCGATGGTGCAAACATCCACCAATGGGAAACCCTGGGCACCCCAAACCAGCAATGGCGGCTTATCCCCGTGGGAGCACCCGTGGAATTCACCCCTCCCGCTCCGCCAACCGGGCTCACCGCCTCCCCACGCGAGACCGCGATCAACCTCTCCTGGAATGCCAATAAAGAAGGTGATCTTTCCGGGTACAATGTATATCGTACTTCCAGCCCGGAAGAACCCTACGAAATGATCGCCCGCGGAATCACTGGCACCCGCTACCTCGACCCCACCGCCAATCAATCCCGGGTTTACCACTACCGAATCAAGGCCACGGACCAGTCTCTGAACCGGTCCGACTTCTCCCAACCCGCGCAAGCCACCCCGACTGGGGCCGGCACCACCGTTGCCCACTACCGATTTGAGGACGGCCTGCTCGACGATTCCGGAAACAACAACCACGCCGAGCTCGTCGGCACTGCCGGATACGGCCCCGGATTCGGCGGCAACGCGTTGGTGCTCGATGGCGACAACGGTCACGTCAACCTCCCCGCCACCGCAACCCACTTTGATCAACTGACCATTTCCTGCTGGGTCCACTGGCATGGCGGGGACGACTGGCAGCGCCTCTTTGACTTCGGCAACCAGACCGAGGCCTACCTCTTTCTCACTCCCCGGACCGGCGAGGTGATGCGCTTTGCCATCAGGAACGGCGGCTTCGAACAAACCCTTGAAGCTCCCGCCCTGCCCGCTAACCGGTGGGTCCACGTCACGGTCACCCTCGGAAACGGCACGGGCGAACTCTATCTCGACGGTGACCTTGTCGATTCCGGCCCCATCACCCTCGCTCCTTCCGACTTCCAACCGGTTCTCAATTACCTTGGAAAAAGCCAATTCGATGCCGACCCGCTTTTTCGTGGCCTCATCGACAGTTTTCGCATTGAGAATTTCAAACGTGACGCCGGAGAGGTCGCGGCCCTCGCGGTCACCCGGGCCTTCTGGGATTTTGAAGACGGAACCCCCGGTCAACCCTTCACTTCCAACAGTGATCCGGATGGCTCGGGTGGCTCTCGCGACATTGTCCACCACACTCTCATGAGGGGTTTCAATGAATCACTCGGCCCGTCCTGGACCCCGGCGATTCCTCCCAATGAAGGAGCGCTGGCGATGAACCTCGATGCCAGGCGCCAGGACGGATACGTCACCGAAGGCCCGCTCCACAACTGGGCTCCCTCTGAATGGACCATCGAGTGCACCGTCCGGCTCGAGGAATTGACCGGCTGGAACACCCTTATCGGACGGAACGGCTCTTCTCACAACAAGCCGGAAGCCGACTTCTATCTGCAAAACAACGGGATCAACGACCAGTTCCGGATTCGCTATCAGAGCGCCAACGGACGCGACTGGATTCTCGACGGGAACTTCCCCGTGAAGAGCGGCACCTGGTATGCCTTGGCCGCCCGCAGCGATGGCTCCACTCTCAGCCTTTGGCTCGACGATGGGAGTGGTTTCCAGGAGATCGGTGCGCTCGACCTTTCGTCCCAAACCCCGGCCCAAAACGCTCTGACTTCATCAAGCTTCGATTGGACCTTCGGGCGGGGATGGTTCAACGGTCAGCTCGTCGACCACATCGACGGACGACTGGACAACATCCGCTTTTCCTCC
>JALQTQ010000162.1:0-4863 GCA_023263995.1 Akkermansiaceae bacterium
CCAGGAGACTCTGGTCCGGCTCCAAGAGCTGGAGCGCAAAAGTCCCTACCATGAGAAAAAAACCAAAGAGGGAAATTACCAGAAAAAGCTGCTCGCCGGCATCATCCCCCACTTTGCGACCGTTGAGCCGGACGGGCTCCACCAGTCGGGGGCGAAAGGTGCGGTGAAGCCCGGCTTTCAGGAAGCGCACCCACAAAAGGATGCGGCTCAGCTTGAGCCCCCCGGCAGTCGAGCCGGAACATCCGCCAACGACCACCAAAAGGAGGAGAAGGCCAATCCCAAGGCGACTCCATTGTCCGAAGTCAGTGCTGACATACCCGGTGCTGGTCGCCGCCGAAACCACATTGAACACAACGTCGACCGGTCCAATTTCCGATCCGCCCGTCAATCGCTCTACCAACAAGACCACCGAAGCCAGAACCACCAGCCCCAAAAACCACCCGACCTCCTCAAATCGACTCCGAAGGTCCGACCACTTGCACTTCACCAGGCTGAGATACAACGGAAAACTCATCGCCCCGATGAGCATGAAGAAAATGAGCCAGATTTTACTCCCCAAGTCGAAGGGATCTCCGGCAGCACTCGCGTCTTCCGTCCCAAATCCTCCGGTCGAAAGCGCGGTGAGGGCATGATTTACCGCTTGAAAAGGACTGAAACCCATCAACCACAAACCCAGTCCGCAAAGAACGGTAAATCCAAAATAAAGCAGCCAGAGACGCCTCATGGTCTGCCGCAAACTCGCAAGGTCGCTATTGGAGAGCGATGATTCCGCGCCGATCAGGGTTTTGCTGCTTGAAGTCATCCCAGAAAGCACCACCACAAACATCGCTAGGATCCCCATTCCTCCCACCCACTGGGTCACCGAACGCCACATCAAGATCGACTTGGGTAGTTCCCCAAGATCGACAAAGACCGTTGAGCCCGTCGTGGTCAGCCCCGACGCCCCCTCGAAATAGGCGAAATCATACGGCACCCCGGGCGCACAAAAATAATACGGCAGGGCCGCCACCGCACTGCAGACAAACCACCCGGTCCCCACAAGGGCCATGGCTTCGCGGCGTCTCATCGCCATTGCCCGCGTGGAACGACGAACCGTCATCATTCCACGAAACCATAATCCCCCCCCGAAAACCACCGCGATCAACAGCGAAATAGCCCATCCTTTCAAATCGAGACCGGTCTCATGGAGGTCACCGGCTGGTATCATGGCCGACAAAGTAACCGAGATCACCATCGCAATCCCGAGCAACAGAACCATCGTACCCAGCGAACGAAGAAAAATGCCAATATTCACAACGAGGCCAAAAACCGACTCCCACGCCGGAGATTCCGGAAAGAAACTAACCTCCCGGGAGTAATACTCCACTCTAAAAAATCCATCCTCGACTCGGGGCATTCCACTTTTCACCTTGCAAACCATGATCACCCGGACTTTTAGCCTCCCTCTCCTTCTCACCTCTCTCGCCAGCGCCGCCAAGGTCGACCTCGTTCAGCTTGGCAAGGAAACCTTCGACGCCGTGGGCTGCGCGGAGTGCCACGCCGTGGCCAAAGATGACAACTCGGTGAAAACCGGCCCCTCACTCTACGGGCTTTTCACCACCACCCCCCGGGAACACACCGTCATCGAGGCCGCCGAAGAACATAAAGTCAACCTGAAGGCAGACCTCGACTACTTCAAGAAGTCGGTCCGCGAACCTGCTTCGGAAATCGCCGTCGCCGACTCGGGCCCAACCAAAGGAACCCCTTTCCAACCGGTGATGCCGGCCTACCCGGTCGCTTTTCTCAATGAACAGAAAGCCGAAGCAATCTTCCACTACCTCCGAACCCTGAACGAAGGGAGTGCCAGCGGCCCAACCCAAGTGATGGCCGAGCTCGAGGAGGGAACCACCCAAACCGACATCCACCAAGACTCCAAGGAGATCCTCGTCACCGACCGCACCCGCATTTACCGCGCCAGAGTGAGGGGCAACTCCGCCCGTGCAATCTATGTCGGGCTGCCCAGTGGATTGAACTATTCCTTTGACCCTAGAACGATGACCATCACCAAGGCTTGGTGGGGGGGGTTCCTCAATATCAAGGGAGAAACCAACGGACGCGGACGTGACCTGACGACAATGGGACATCAAGCCAAGGAAATCACCCTTGCCGGGGCACCCAAGATCAATGGCCGCGACGTCGACCTTTCCTTCAAATCCCCGCTCATCGAGGATACCGAGACCATCGCCAATCACCTGCATGGTGACGCCGACTTTGCCGACCAGTTGAAGGATGCCGAGACCCGTTTCCTCGGCTACACCTATGCCGAGAAGCCGGATGGCACTCCCACCTTCCACTACCAAATTGGAAAGAAGTCTTACCACCTGCGGTTCAACATCGACCCAGACGGCACCGCCCGCTGGGAGGTCGAGAGTGATGGCAACAAGTCGGTCAAGACCCTCAAGACCGAGGCTCCGGGCAACTTTTGGAAAGCCAATCCCATTCCCACCATTCTGAGCCAACCGGTAGGCTTGACTCCGGCCTCTGAGATCCATCTCGTGCCCGGCTACCAAGCCGAGCGGGTGCCCGCACCCACCGACCCCCATGGGCGCCCCCAACTCTTTGAACCGATGGGCATGGCTCTCGATGCTGCCAATCGCTCGCTCGTGGTCACCACCCGGACCGCCGGCCTCTGGCGCCTGAAGGACAACACCTGGACGATGATCGCAGAGGGCCTTCTCGATTCCCTCGGGGTGATCGTGGAAAAAGATCGCCTTATCGTGGGACAGAAGACTGAGGTCACCGAACTGCGTGACCTCGATCAGGATGGCTTCTACGAAAGCTTCCGGACTTTGAGCGATGACTTCCTCATCACCGAGAACTATCACGAATACCTTCACGGCCCGGCCAAAGGAAAGGATGGCAACTACTACTTCCTCCTCAATCTGAGCCACACTGACGGTCGGCACATCCACAAGGCGAACGGACGCTTCATGGGGTCCCAGGGCGGTTACCGCGGATGGGCCATGCAAGTCACTCCAGACGGCCAAACCAAGCCCTTCGCGATGGGACTGCGAAGCCCGGCCGGCCTCGCCACCGGACCTGATGGCAATCTTTACTACACCGAAAACCAGGGAGAATACAATGGAACCTCAAAGCTCCATCTCCTTCGTGAAGGCAAATACTACGGGCACCCCTCGGGCCTCGTCGACCTGCCGGGAATGAAGCCTGATTCTCCGGGAATCGCTTGGGACAAGTGGGTCCCGAAACGTGAGGTTTCACTCGCCCTACTACCCCACGCTCGCATTGCCAACTCTCCGGGCAGCCCGGTCTGGGACACCACCGGAGGCAAGTTCGGCCCCTTTGTCGGCGAAATGTTCTGCGGTGACCAGACCCTTTCCACCCTCTTCCGCATCCTGCCGAAAAAGAACAACGAAGCTGCCCTCATTCACTTTGGCGATGGATTTCCCTCGGGCGTGATGCGTCTCTGCTTTGACGAGAACGGTGCCCTCTTTGTGGGACAGACCGGCCGCGGCTGGCGGGCACGAGGCGGAAGCCAACAGGCCTTGGTTAAACTGACCTACGTCGGCGGCAACAAGCCATCCTTGCAGGACATCTCCCGCAACGGCGAAACCTTCACTCTCCATTTCACCGGCGACACCAGCAAACTCGAAGCCAGCAGCGGCCTGACGATCGAGTCTTGGTATTACCACGATAAACCCGACTATGGATCGCCCACCAACAACAAACTCAACGAAACCATTGTGAGCGAAAAAATCGACCCTACCTCCGGCACCGTGACCGTCACCCTTGCTCCCAACGAAAATCGAAAGAATGGCACTCGCGTCTTCCGCTTCTTCTCCAAGAATCTGCCTCACAATCGCAAAGGCGTCCTTGAGGCCTACTACACAAAGTCAAAGTAACCTCTCTCCTTTCCGCCCTTTGCTTCCTGCAACCTCATGAAACCCACAGTCCTCCTCGCCACCCTGACCGTCACCTCGCTCTCCGCCGGCGACTGGCCCCAGTTCCTCGGACCCTCCGGCAATGCCACTTCATCAGAGACTGGTCTTGTGAAATCCTTTCCCCAGGCTGGGCCCAAGGTCCTCTGGAAAACCGATCTTGAAGGAGGTTTTGGAGGGGCCGCGGTTTCAGGCAGCGAGGTCTTCCTCGGCGATCGGGTAGAGCAGGAAAAGGACATGCTGATCTGCCTTGATTTCAGCACCGGGAAGGAAAAATGGCGCTACGAGAGCCCGTCCGAGGGCGAGCCGTCGTATTCCGGCTCGCGTAGTGTGCCCACCGTCGAGGAGGACGCCATCTACTTTTTGGGAACCTTCGGCGAGGTTTTCCGGATCAATCGAAAAACCGGCAAGGCCGACTGGAAGATCAAGCTCTCGGAACGTTACCCGGACGCCAAGGCTCCCCATTGGGGCTACGCCCAGTGCACGCTGATCGTGGGCGATACGCTGATCGTCATGCCTTTCGGAGAAACCACCGGAATCGCCGGTTGGGACAAAAAGACCGGCAAGGAATTATGGAAATCCGAAGGCATCGGCAACTCCCATTCCTCTCCCATGCTCGCCAACTTCGGGGGCACCGAGCAGATCATCCTCCTCACCGCCGGTGAAAGTGGTGGCCTCCAAAGCTATGATCCGGCCAGCGGAAAAAAACTCTGGTCGTCGCAACTTTATCAGAACCGCATCCCCATCACCGTGCCGATCCAAATCGACGAGACCCGCCTCTTCGTTTCGGGAGGATACGATGGAGGGTCCAAGATGATCTCGGTCACGAGAGCGGGCGATGAATTCGAAGTGAAGGAACTCTGGTCCACGGCAAAGGGCACCCAAGTCCACCCCCCGATCGTCATCAACGATCACCTCTATTTCCTTG
>JALQTQ010000162.1:4873-7840 GCA_023263995.1 Akkermansiaceae bacterium
GCGGTTTGGTCTGCTACAACCTCGAAGGCAAGGAACTCTGGAGCACGGGCGACGACCCCTTCATGGGGCGCGGGGCCAGCCTCTACGCCGACGGCACCCTGTTCATTCAGGACGGCGAAAACGGTATCCTTCGCCTCGTCGACCCTTCCCCCGAAGGCTTCAAGCTTCTTGCCGAAAGCAACGTCTTCGGCACCGATCCCGAGAGTCGCAAGGACCTCCGCTACTGGAGCCCCCTCGCCCTCGCCCAAGGGCATCTCCTAATGCGCGGCCAGAACAAGCTCATCTGCCTCGATCTCCGGAACTAGCGGGACCCGTCACAGGTCATCCGGCGGGACGGAAGCTCCCTTCCTCACCCGGATCCTATGGGAAAACTCAGTCGAAGATGCTCACACCGCCCAGCACCACACCTACCCCGAGAACAAAACCAAGGGCCCATCCCTTGACACCCATCCCGAGGACGTTCCCGAGGAGGTAGCCGACTGCCAGCCCCACCAAAACCGCCAAGACCAAGTAACCGAGATCGACGATCGCAAGAAGCCGGTTCCAAAATCCTTTCTTCATCTCGCAAAAAAATTTCAAGTCGTATCCGGCAGTCAGCGCCTTTGGGCTTGTGCCTGAGGCAAAAACTCCCGCAACCTTTGAATGCGAGTCGAACTTACCGGGTGCGTGCTCAAGAATTCCGGCGTGCCGCTCGGTTCACTCGCCCCCATCCGTTGCCACAGGGTGATTGCCGCTTCGGGATCATAGCCAGCCCGCGCCATGAAGATGGTTCCGATCCGGTCTGCTTCCAACTCCTGCCCCCTCGAAAACGGAAGGCCAAAGAGCAAGGTTCCACCCTGCTGGGCCAGTTGCCCGACTTGCCGCGAGTTTTCCTCACCACCCAGCACCGCCCCGAGGACGGCGCTACCGATCGAAATTGTTTGATTCCGCTGCACCCGCGATTCAGCGTGGTTCGAGGTCACGTGGGCCATCTCGTGAGCCACCACCGCCGCCAATTGGGCATCGGTCGCCGCAATCTTTAAAAGCCCCGTGTTGATGCCCACCTTACCTCCGGGGAGCGCAAAGGCATTCGCGGACTTGTCCTCAAAAACCTCAAACTCCCAACTTGCCCCCGGCAGATTCACGATGGGACGCAAGCGGTTCGCCACTCTGAAGACCCGAGCCCGCGCGGAGGCATTTCGGGAAATCGGCACCTTCCGTTTGTATTGCGCGAAGGCCGCAGCCCCCTGACTCTTGAGAGTAGGCGACGCCGGTCGCACCACCACCTGTCCGCTCCCGGCCTGATAAGCGGCAGGTGCAGCGCAACCGATCGCTACCACCGGTAACAAAAGCGTCATCGACTTTGACCTGAAAAGACGAGCAATCGAATTGGACATGACTCTTGACTAAACTGAACGCAAGAAGCTGTCAAATCGGCTCTCAAATCCCACAACGCCGCATCGCAAAAGGTTGTCACTTTCCCGCCCATACCCCACACTTCGCCGCGAACGCGTGAATCTCCCGAACACCATCACCTCGGCCCGCCTGATTCTGACTGCTGTCTTTGTGACCAGTGCCAGTATCGGTGGAACCGTCGCTCTGATCATCGCTCTCGTCACTTTCGTGCTCGCCTCATTTTCGGACTGGCTCGATGGCTATCTCGCCCGCAAACTGGACCTCGTCACCTCTCTTGGCAAACTCCTTGATCCACTTGCTGACAAGATTCTTGTTGCTTCCGCCTTCATCTTTTTCACTGCGGCAGGACTCTGTCCGGCTTGGATCACCTGCCTGATCATTGCCCGCGAATTTCTAGTCACCGGCCTGCGCCAGATTGCAGTGGCCCAAGGTCAAGTCATCGCAGCCGATAAGTTGGGAAAATGGAAGACCACTCTGCAACTCACATTCGGGGTGACGTGCCTTCTTTTTCTCATCCTGGAGAGCACCAGCCCCAATGATAGCCTTGCTGCCACCTTGGAAAGCCTCTGCGCTCCCGGCCACCCCCTCTTCCTGGCTTCCCTTTACGGCTCCCTCGGCCTCACCTTGATTTCCGGAATCAACTACCTCCAAAAATCACGCAGCCTTTTCGCGGACTGATGCTACTGACCAACGCTCACCTCATTTCGCCCGGAGTCTCCCGCCGAGGAGCCAGTGTTCTCATCGAAGACGGCATCATCACCGAAATCGCCGACCGGACATCGGGTGACTTCGACCTTGGTGGCAAAATGCTTCTCCCCGGTTTCATCGACATCCACGCGCACGGAGCCGATGGCGCAGATGTTTGCGATGCTTCAGTCAAAAGCCTGGACCACATCGCCATTGCAAAACTGCGTGAAGGGGTGACCACCTGGATACCCACCACCTTGACCCAAGCTCCCGAAAAACTCGTGGAAATCGTGGCGACGGTTGGCCAATGGGCTGCCACCGCGCCCATCTCGATCCCCGGCCTCCACCTCGAAGGTCCCTTTATCAACCGGGAAAAAGCCGGTGCCCAGAACCCCGACTTTGTCCGCCCCCCGGATATCGAAGAACTCCGCCGCCTCCACGATATTTTCCCCGCCCTCGTTCTTTCCTTGGCCCCGGAAGTTCCCGGCTCCTGGGAACTGATCCGGGAAGCCACCGCGCTCGGGATCACTGCATCCGCTGCCCACACCGCAGCTGACTACGCCACCATCCGTCACGCCATGACCGCAGGACTCCGGCATCTCACCCATTTTGGCAATGCCATGACGGGACTCCATCACCGGGAAATTGGAGTAGTCGGCGCGGGACTTCTCGAGGACTCCCTCCATCTCGAAATCATCGCCGACGGCATCCACCTCGCCCCTGAGATGATCAAACTCATCTTCAACCGCGTGCCCCGAGAAAATATCATGCTCATCACCGATTCAGTCTCCGCTTCTTGGCAAGCCGACGGGGAAACATCTCTCGGGGGGCTCGCGGTGGAAATCAAAGACGGAGTGGCCCGACTCAAGGAAGGTGGCGCTCTGG
>JALQTQ010000163.1 GCA_023263995.1 Akkermansiaceae bacterium
TCCACCCCCCGCAATTCCGGACTCACCAAGACCTCCTTCCTCCCGTAGGTCCCGCGCAAGGCCAAGTGGGCAAGACGGTCCCCCACCGGCCGCTTATCCCGAGGGTGAACGTTGGTGGGATGCCCCACGTCAATGGTGACTACCATTCCCGTTTCCGGAACCTCACACGACACCTCCCGCTGCATCTCGCGGAACTCTTCCCAGTCCCGGTTCAAGCCAGGAAGCTGGACGAAATAGAACGGGAGGTTCTCTTCGCCCCATCCCTCGCGCCAAGATCGAATCAGGCTTTCGAATTTTTCCCGGTTGATCGTGCGCCCCACCGCCGGACCGGTCCCGCCGTCGACCGTGGCATTGGACTCGCCTTGGTACCACAAGATTCCCCGCACTGGAAAGGGAAGGATCCGGCTCACTCCGGCCTTCCACAAAAAGCCGGGAGCGAAGGGATGGGCCGGGGCCCGCTCCTCCGGCGGATCCGCAAACCACGCTCGGAGATTCAAGGCAGCGCGGCCACGGCACCACGCCGGGTAGTCGGAATGGCCCCACCAGGCGTCCGCAAACTCACGCCAGTCCGGATGGGCCGCCAATGTTTCAGGAGGAAGATGGGCTTCCATCGGGGAACCACCCACCGCCAGATGAATGACGCCCACCGGCACCCCCAGTTCTTGTCGCAAACGTCTCGCGAAGAAATACCCGACTCCCGAAAACGCTCCAAGACTCGTCGGGCCCGCCCGTTGCCAGCCCTCGGTCTCATAGAAGTTACTCTCGTTGATCCCCTTGAGCAAATCGACGGGATAAGGATTTGCGTTGGTCGGCAAACGTCCTTCCAGATCCAACACCCGAAGGTGGTCATCGTCCCCGGCACGGACTGCCTCAGGGCCTCCCACACAATCACGCAAGCGCCACCGCATGTTCGACTGCCCGGAGGCAACCCAAACCTCGCCGAAAACGAGATCGTTGACCACCACCTCGCTTTCCCCACTGCGCACCCGCAACGACACCCCGGTCGCGGAAGGATCGGCACTGGCAAACTCCACCCGCCAGCTCCCGTCGCTCCTCGCCCGAGTGACCTTTTCCCGCTCGCCCAAACGCACAAGCACCTCCGCCGCACTCTCCGCCCGACCCCAAACCGGCAAGGGCTTCCCCGCCTGCAGCACCGCGTGGTCACGGAAGGGAAAGCCCAACTCGAGGGCAGCCGTCCATTCGACCGCAACCCCCAGCAGCCAAAGCAACAAGCAGAAAGTCCTCATCAACCCTCCCAGTTCTCCAACAACTGCCAGCAATACCATTGCATCCTCGGAATGTGGAAGGGCCCCTTGAAGTGGTTCCCCTTGACCGGCGAGGACAACCGCCCATCCCGGTGCAGGTAGCCAAACCACTCGCCATACTCGCGATCGGGGAAATGCCGGTGTGCGTAGTCGTGAATCCGACGATGCCACTCCGCATACTTCTCATCGCCGGTCATGCGATAAGCCAGCAGAGTGGCGATAATGGCCTCGCACTGGGGCCACCAGAATTTCATGTCGTGCCAGTATTCCTGCACCGGCTTGCCGTAGACGTCCCGGAAATAAAGGATCCCACCGAATTCCTTGTCCCAACCCCTCTTCCACATGTAATCAAGCATTTGACAGCCCAGCGCAGTCAAGTCGGCAGCCCCACCGCGTCTTCGCGATTCCTCGAGAATAAACCAAGCCCCCTCGATGGCATGGCCCGGGTTCAAGGTCCTTCCATCAAGGTGATCGATCACTTCCCCGTCCGTCCCGACCTGCTCGAGAACACACTCCAGATCATCCTTCACGAAAAGGCGGATTTCCTCGATGAATTCGTCAATCTTCCTCTCCGCCAGGGGACACCCCCCGTTGTCCCGGAGAACCTGCGCAACCTGCAGGAAAATCATCGGGACTCCAATTCCCCGGCTTTCCCTCTCCGAGGTCCACTTCGGTTCCCCCGCCGTCGCTCGGCCCTCGGCATAGTCGATACAGCGGGCAAAGAGACCACGCGCCTGCTCCAGCCACCACTCCTCGCCCGATGCCCGGGCGTAGGCCGCGTAGGCCATGATGGCGAAGGCTTCGGAAAAGAAATACCGTCGCTTCCGCAAGGGCCGCCCGTCCCGGGTCACCAGAAAGAACATTCGTCCGTCGGTATCGAAACAATGATCCCGCAAGAACTCCACCCCGCTCCGGGCTGCAGCCAGCCACTCCTCCTTGCGCTCCACGGTGTTGTCGAGCGTCGCCAGAACCCACGCGAAACGCCCCTGAAACCAGACCGACTTGTCATCGTCCAGCAACGATCCGTCCCGGTCTCGCATGGTCAGGTAGCCGCCGTATCGCTCGTCCACCGACTCGCGCAACCAAAAGGGAAGTGTCCCCTCCAAAAGGCTGCTCCGGTAAAAATCGCGAAGCTCCGCCCGCTCTTCCGTGGTGTATCCTGTCATCATTTCTCCTGGGTCCAAATCGTCAAACCGGCCACCTGCTGATCGTGGGCCGGCATCACCCACCCGAGCAACCAGCCGGTCGCGAGGGCGGTGAAGAATCCAATGGCCCCGTAAAGCAAGGGCATGACATCTATGATACCTGCCTCGTTGGCCACCGAAGTGCCCACCACCGCCATCACTCCCGCCACCAGCGCCAGTAACCCGGCCATCCCGTTGGCCCGACGGGTGAACACCCCGAGCGCAAAGAGCCCACCCAGCGGCCCCAGAGCAAACCCGATGAAGCGGTTGAACAAAAAGAAGACCTCGTCGGTCCCGATGAGCGCAAGGTAGGATGAGACCACGATCCCCATCCCGCCGAGCAGGACCACCACCCGCTTGGCCACCGCCAGCCGGGCCGCATCCGAGGCCGCAGGCTTCCAGACCCGTCCATAAACGTCGGTCACAAAGGCCGTTGCCACCGAGTTGAGCGAGCTGGAAATGGTCGACTGCGCCGCCGCAAAGACCCCCGCGATGATCAAGCCGGCCACGCCCGCCGGGAGGTTCTGGATGATGAAGAAGGGCAGCACCCCGTCCTTGGCCGGCAGGCCCGGATCCATCAGCTCCGGCTTTTCCTGGTAAAAGACAAAGAGGGCCGTCCCCAACGCGAAAAAGATCGCCGACCCCGCCAGCACCATCACGATGTTCATCCAGAGTGACCTCGCCGCCTCCTTTTCCGAAGGAGTGGTGACATAGCGCTGCACCACGTCCTGGCCGGAGGTGTAGGACGGCAGGTTCGCCATCAGGAAGGCAACGAAGAGAACGAAGCCCGAGGTCGATCCCTTCTTCAGGGAAAAATCACCCGGGTCCCAACTCGCGGTCAGCCCCTTGCCCTGCTCGGTCATGGCCTGACCGATCGCGCCCAGCCCACCGTCCACCTCGGCCACCACCAGCCCGAAGCACAACAGCGCCCCGCCGATCAGGACGAGGGCCTGAATGGCGTCGGTCCACACCACCGCCTCAATCCCTCCCATCACGGTGTAGATCACGCAGAGCGCCCCGATCACCCCGATGGCCGCAAAGACATTGATGTCGGTGACACTCGCCAAGGCCAAAGCGGGCAGGTAGAGAACAATGGCCACCCGTCCCAGATGGAAAAACATGAAGGTCAGGCTGCCGATGAGACGAGTCGCGGTATTGAAACGCTTCTCGAGATACTCGTAGGCGGTGGTGACGTTGAGCCGACGGTAGAAGGGTAGGTAAAAGAAGACCACCAGCGGAATGATCACCAGGATGGGCCACTGCCCGATGTAGCCATTCCAATTGGTGGCATAAGCCGCCCCCGGAATGGCCATGAAGGTGATCGCCGAGAGCATGGTGGCAAAGATGGAAAGCCCCGCCACCCAGAAGGGCACCCGCTGCCCGCCCCGGAAGTAGGCCTCGGTCGACGAAGCCGATTCCCGTTTCATGAACCTGTAGCCAATCGCCACCATCCCACCGAGATAGATCGCCACCACCAACCAGTTGAACCACCCGAAGTGCAGGCGTCCCGAGGTCGGAACCGCCGCCACCACCTGGGGTGAACGAACCCCCGGCTTGACCTCCCCGCTGGGCACGATGACTCGACCGTCATGAACGACCACCGGCGCAGTCACCGGAGGCAAGAGCCCGGGCACGGAAAACTCCCCCGCCACCACCCAACGGTCAACGACCCCGTGATAACAGAGAATCTCGCGCGAAAACCCGGGATGCTCCATCCCCTGCCCGTTGACCTCGGGCCTTTTCCGTAATTCTTCCCGCAAAAGGGGAACGGTCACTCCGCCAAGCACCAGAAAGGAATCGCCACCCAACGGCACCGCCGTCGATGGCGACGCCGATCGCCCCGCCGGCAGATCGGCCAGGCGACGCCACTGCCCGGTCGGCACCTCCAGCTCCCAGCAATCCCGCAACCAATCGAGACCAAAAATCCGCTCGTCGGCCTCCTCCTCTCCAGCAGCCACGTCCCGCCCCCCGAAAAGGTAGAAACGACTTCCCCGCACCCCCGCCACCGCGTGCATGCGCCCCCGGGCATCCTCAGGCCAGCCCAAGGCTTCCCACTCGATCGATTCGGAGTCCCTTCGTCTCATGCGATACAACGCCCGGCGGGTCGTTTCCCCATCGCTCCCGCCTCCCACCACCACTTGACCGTCCACTAAACCTGCCACTCCGGTGGTGATCGGATGCGGGAGGCTCCCGATCACTTCCACCGACAGCTCCCCCCTGCTCATCGAGATTCCGATCACCTCGTCGCGGGCCCCCTCGTTATTTTCCCCGCCCATAAAGAGACAGGTGCCCCGAGGCAGGGTCACCGCCATCCCGTATCCCACCTCCATCGGCAGGGTGACCCCCGCCTTCCGCCAACTTCCGCCCTCCTCCAGCGGCAGGAGGTAGAGGGTGTCGTAATAAACCTTGCTTCCCCCGTCCCACGGCCGCTCGCCGGGAAAGTTGGCTCCACCCCCGACCACGAGGTAATCGCTTTCTCCATCCCGGACGACACCAGCAAACATCCCCGCAAACCCCTCGCGGTCCGGCAAGTCAGGAAGGCGGTCCCAAGCAAGCGCCGCCCGTAACACCGGAGCAAACAAAAGCAGAAAGATGACCAACGGCTTTGTCATTCAGCCACGGGAACCTCGATATCCACCCAGTCAAACCAACCCATCTCCCGCAGCTTGGAGCGCAGCGCGGAAACCTGGGCCGGCGTTGCGGGATCAATCGGACGACGCACCGGTCCACAATCAATCCCCACCATCGACATCATGACTTTCAGGGACGAACGACCACAGGTCGCAAACATGGCCTGGATCATCTCAAGTGCCCGCCCCTGCCACAACCTCGCCTCCTCGAGGTCGCCCCCGGCAAAAGACGCGGCGACCTTTTGATAAAGCGGAGCAGCATAGTTGTAGGTGCTCCCGACAGCCGAGACGAAACCCTGAGCAAGCGACATGAGATAGGCCTCGTCCGATCCCGCGAGAAATTCCAAACCGGGTCCAGCCTTCTGAAGACGGGGCAGTTGGTAGAGCGTGGCCCCATCAGAATACTTGATGCCGCAGAACGTAGGAAGACGGTCCATGGCGAGATCGGTGAATTTCACCGGGTCAAGGTCCACCCCCGACAAAAAGGGAATGTGATAATAATAAAAGGGAGTCCGAGACGCGGCCTCTATCACCGGAAGGAGCCCCTCCACCAGTTCGGCCTCCCCGCTCACTTTGAAATAGCCGGTCGGCGTGGCCGAGACCGCGTCGGCCCCGATCGATTCGGCATGCGCCGCTAGCTCGGCAGACGCCTTGAGGCTGTTGTGACCCACCTGCACAAAGGATTTCATCCGCCCTTTCGCCGCTCCGACGTAGGCCTCCGCCACCTCCCGTCGCTCCACATCGGTGAGCGACATTCCCTCGCCGGTGCTACCCGCAATGTAAATTCCGGTCACTCCATTGCGCTCGAGGTGATCGACGACCCGAGGAACCTGAGCAAGGTTCAAATCGCCGCTCTTGTCCATCGGAGTGACCACCGCCGCCACCAGTCCGTTCATTCCTAAACATTTCATCGTTCCATGATGATCCAAGATCAAGCGGGATCTGGCAATCCTACCAATCGCAAATGCCTTGGTCTTGTCTCCCGACCAGTTATCCTTCGGTATGCCCCGCATCCCGGACCGCGAATCCCTTCCCGCCCAAGCTGCCCGCATTCTTCGCGAGATGATCTCGTCGGGCGAACTACAAGGCCATCTGCCCGGCGAACGCACCCTGGCCTCACAACTCCAGATCGGACGTGACACCTTGCGAGCCTCCCTCTCCCTGCTCGAGAAAAGCGGGATGATCTCGCCCAACGAACACGGCAAACGACGACGCATCCTCGCCAGCCCTGTCGAATCCCGTAAATCGACCAAGCGGGTCGCCTTTCTTTCCCCGAAGCCCCTCTCTGAGCTTCCACCGTGGATGCTGGTCGAGTTTGACTCCCTCCGCGAATTCCTCAATCAGCGTGACTACACCCTGCAACTCCTGTCCCCCGGGCTTTTCCGGCTGAAAAATCCCCGAGGCAAACTCGAAAGTCTGGTCCGGGAAACCGATGCCGATGCCTGGATCCTCTACCAATGCTCACCTCAGATCCAGCAGTGGTTCCACGAGCGAAAGGTCCCCGCCTTGATCCGGGGCTATCCCCACCCCGGCGTGGACATCCCATCGATCGATGAAGACTGGGAAGCTGCCGCCTTCCATGCTGGCACCCTCCTCAAGCGTCACGGTCACCATCGAGTCGGGCTCCTCATGCCTGATTCCAAACTGGCCGGTCTCCTCGCCACCGAACGGGGCCTCCGGAAAGCCTTCGATTCCGCAGATTCCGTCATCACCCTGATCGAAAAAGGAACTCCGGAAAGTGTGACCCACTCACTCGCCCGGGCCCTCCGATTGAAAGACCCCCCTACCGCCATCGTGGCCACCCGGTCCCGACACGTCCTCTCGCTGGTTTCTTGGATGGCCCAGTTCAAGATATCTGTGCCGAGGGACCTTTCCCTCGTGGTCATTGCCTCCGAACCCTGGTTCGAACACCTCTTACCCAAACCCTGTCACTACGCCGCCGACCCGGCCAACTTCGCGCGCACGGTCGTGCGACTGATTGTTCCAATCGCCAACGGGAAACAGACCGCAGCAGCCAAAAAGCTCCTCATTCCCGACTACGTTGCAGGGGGCACCATCGCCAGCATCGAGATCGGGACGAAGTGACGGGATGACGCCCGGTATCCCACCCCACCAAACAAGCGATTTGCCACATCCGTTAGATGAACGACGACCTTCTCTCGCGTTGCCGATCCCGGCACCACCGGCTCGCAGGATATTCACATCTTGCCAAGATTGCCCCGGCATGGGGAATCCGGCATGGTCCCCGGTATGGCGATCGCGGACGACAAATCTCTCTTTGAAAAGAAGGACAGCCCCAAGTTGCAAGATGGCAAATCGGAAAAGCGCGACGAACTGACTCCGCCGCCCCATGCCATCGGACCTGAAAAGAGCATCCTCAGTTCCATGCTCCAGGATCCCGAGGAATACATCGGAAGAGCGATTGAAGGCCAGCTCACTCCCGTCCACTTTTACCACCCGGCCCACGGCAAGCTCTTTCAGACCCTCGTGGATCACTTTGAAGCGGGCAAGACCGTCGAACTCGTGTCGTTCATCCAGCACCTGATGGATCGCGACCTCCTTGACGCCATCGGCGGGGCTCCTGCAATCACCGAGATCTACACCTACGCCCCGACCGCCGCCCACTTCGACTTCCACCTCAGGATCGTGAAGGAGAAGTTCATC
>JALQTQ010000164.1 GCA_023263995.1 Akkermansiaceae bacterium
CAGCAGCCCCAGCAGGGGGCAAATCGTGATAATCACCTCCAGCACCGACATTCCCGCGTTCATGCGGACGATTTCCTCGCGGGCCGACGATTGCACCGCCTCCTTGACCTCGCTCTGCGGCCGTCCCGCATTTTTGAGCACCACCGAGCACAGGCGGGCCAAGGAGCTTTTCTCCTTGGAAAACTCTCGCTGGAGCTCGCCGATGGTTCCCAGCTCGAGGTGCTCGTCGATCTTCTCGACCTCGCTTCCCAAGCGGACCGGCAGAATGCGCGATCGTTTCAACCCCTGCGCCTTCATCAAAATGGCGGCAAAACCAATCAGGGAACACAGCCCGAGCAAGAACATGAAAAACCCTCCCTGCCTGAAAAAGTTCCACGTCGTATCAATCGCATCTCCAAATTCCATTTCTGAAAAACCTAATAGTTGAATGTCACAATGATCTCGAGGGGGTCACCATCGAGTTCCTTCAGCACCTCTTGGGGCATTTTGGGCACCTCAATGCTCTCAAGAGCCCGCAGAATCATTCCCAACTGGGTCCCGGACGCTCCGACCCGTGCGACCTGACGTTGCCGAGAAACCTCCCCGGACGGAGCGACGGTGAAATAAAGCGTGATGTTCCCGGGAGCAAGCAGGGATCGATTCCGGATGTTTTCCATTTGCCAGGCTGATTCGAGTCTCTTGAAGACCAGGGCCTGGTAGCGGCCTGCGGGCGTGTTGGCGACATCCAGCGATCCCTTGCCGCGCGCGCTGATCACGCCGGCCACCCGGGTCTTGCGGGCCTGCGGGGCAAAGCCACCGTCCTGCTTGGAGGCCTCGCGGCGCTCTCGGGCGGTCGGTTGGGGCTTCGGCCGCTCGGGGCGAGGCTCGACTGGGTTCCTCGCCCGTTCCTTGGCTTCCTCCTTCGCGATCTCCTCTTCGAGAGCCGCCAAGGCATTATCGATGGTAGGAAGTTTCTCCGGAGTCGGCATCGGCTTGCTTTCCTCGACGGCAGGGGTGGGCTCGGCAAGCTCGGCCGTCGCGATGACTGCTCCTTCGCTCATTTCCTGGTTTACTTGATCGTTGCCCCGACCGGCTTCGAGGGAATCGTTGCTTCCTTCTGAAGCTCCCGATTGTTCCCCTTCCTTGAAACTCGAGTCAAAAGTCTTGGGATCGCTTTTGCGGTCTTCCTCGCCTGCCAGGGCAGCCATTTCTTCTTCTCCCGCGACCGCTTCTTCCTCGCTGGTGGCCTTGGTATCCCGCTCCCCGATCAATTTCGTTTCGTCCGGGGTTTCCTCGGCCTCCTGCTCCTCCCGAGTCTGCACAAAGCCGGACTCCGGCTCCTTCTTCGGCTCTTCCATTTCCGGCTCTGGCTCTTCTAGTGGAGTGACCGGGACCTCCGGCTCAGGAACAACCTCGGGGAGAGCAAAAAACTCGTCCTCATAAACCAACTCCATCGGGGTGGTCGGGCTCTGCTTGTCTTCTTTTTCCCGCTCCTCAACTTTTCCTTTGATCAGGTCGTGGGCCACCGCAGCCGCGGCGGCAAAGAAAAATCCGACGTGGATCCCCACCGTCACCAGCAGGGCTACTCCCAAATCTCGTTTTGAGGTCGGATGAAGCATTGAACAAGGGAAGACTCGCCCCAACCGGAGCAAAAGACAACTCCTTAGCGATTTCGCTCGAGCCACGACGCGGCCGCGTATTTCACGATTCGGTCCGTCCAGGCACCAGACCCGAAATCCACAAATGAATGACCGGCCCCGCTCAGGATTCCCGCGAGGCCGTTCAGGGCGCCTTCGGAAGCCTGCACACTGCCCTGATGAAGAATGCCTTTGCGTGAGCGACGTTGGCCCGCGCCTGCGATTTTTTTCCCATCTACCCCCAACAAATCCCAGGCCACTGGCTTTTCAAAACAGGCTATCGTTTTCTTGCCTGAGGTCTCGGTGGTGAGGCCGCAAGGTACCCCGCCTTCCCCGAGGCATTTCGCGATCATTCGGTGGATCTCGCAATAACTCTCATTCCCCCGTCGCCCGGCAAGCTCATGCTCCCGCGGAATGGCCAGGGTGTAAGTCAGGTCTTGACGATGATCGACCACCCCGCCCCCGGTCCAGCGTCGGACATAACCCGGCCCATCTCCAAAAAGCTCGCGCGCGCTCGCAAGGCTCTGGAAATACCCCAGACTGACCCAGTCGCCCGCCCAACGGTAAAGGCGCAGAACGGCGGTCCCGTCTAGTGAATCCAGCAACCATTCGTCCACCGCCATGTTCTCGGGCCCCGAACGCGGAACTTCGTCATGCCAAACCAGAAGGTCGTCGAACAAAGGCTTCATCAGGATCAGGTTTTGAAATCACGCGACTGAAAGACCATCCAACCCACCACGAACAGGCTGGCATTCAGGCCGGTGAGAATGGCGTAGCTCTCAATCACTCGCTCCCAAGGCACCTGTTCTTGGAGGAGGTAGACCCAGTTGGCCATGCGGAAGGTGATGAACATTTCCTTGTGGTTTGCAAGGAAGGGGATGTTTTGCAGGACAAAGTCGATGAAGAAAACACTGAGCGCCATGACCGAGGCAGCGGCGGGCTTGATTTTGAGGCAGGAAAAGAAAAAGCCCAGGGAGGTCACGACACACATGCTCATTCCCATGAAACAAGCTCCGGTGAGAAGGCGACGGAGGGCCTCGTCGCTGTCGGGATAGACCGCCAGGATGTAGAGCTCGGGATTCCAGACAAAGAGCCCGCCCCCGCTTCCCATCGCCAGAACCGCCATACCGTATCCGGTCACGCCCACGAAGATGACAAAGGTGACGGTATAGATCAGGACGGCACAGTATTTCAGGGCGAGGATGCGGAAGCGAGAAACCGGGCGGGCCAGGACCATGCGCAAGTTGCCATCCTCGGTTTCCTTCGCCACAATATCACCCGCCACCAACGCGAAGTAGATCGAGCCCAGCAGGAACATACTGAAGCCCATGATCCAATAGGCGGCAGTGAGGGACGAGGAAAGCAACTCGACTGGAATGAAATTGCGCTGTGCCAGTTCCTCGAACTGCTCTCGTCCCACGTTGACCCAAAGCGTGAGCAGGATGGCCTCGAAGACGAGGAAAACCCCGTATCCAATGTAAGTCCGTTTTCGGGCAAAGAGCTTTTTGAGCTCACCCTGAAGTTGTCGTAGAAAAGGGATCATTCGGTCGCTCGGCTGTATTCCAGATAAACATCTTCCAGCGACCGCCGCACTGGAGTCACTTCGGTCACTTCCGCGCCGGCCTTGACCAAGCGCGCCACCACGTCGGGCACCCGGGTCTCTCCCGGGAACACCCATCGGTCTCCCGGCATGGCTTCCCCACCCAATTCCGCAATCACAGCATCACGGATTTCCGGTGGGGAGACGTGCAAGCGCACGCCGGGACGATCATCGCGCAATTCCCGGACTGCCCCTTCGTAGACCAACTCCCCGGCCCGGATGATCGAGACCCGATCGCACATTTGTTCGACTTCCGACAGGAGGTGCGAATTGAATAAAACGGTCATTCCGCGCTCCTCCCGGAGCTGGAGGATGAAATCCCGAAACCACTTGATCCCCTCGGGGTCGAGTCCGTCGGTCGGCTCGTCTAGAAGGAGAATTTTGGGTTCAGGCAAGAGCGCCTGAGCCAGGGCGAGGCGTTGCCGCATCCCGTGGCTGTATGTCCCAACTTTGGAATGAATGCGGTCGGAGAGCCCGACCCGCTCCACCACCTCCCGGGTCTCCGCCCGGTCAAAGCGACCACTCAAGCCGACGAGCACCCGCAGGTTTTCCCACCCGGAGAGGTAGTCGTAAAAGGCCGGGGCCTCAAAAATCGAACCCACCTTCCGGAGCGCTCTCCGCGGGTCTCGTTGCACCGAAATACCGTCAATCCTGACTTCCCCACTGCCGGCCGCCACCATCCCCAAAACAATTCCAAGGGTCGTGCTCTTGCCCGCCCCGTTGTGTCCCAGCAAGCCGTGAATTTCCCCCTCCTTGACCTCGAAGGAGACGCCCTTGAGGGCCGTCTTGCCCCCGAATTTCTTGGTTAGATTTCGGACTTCCAGCATCACAATTCACCGAGATCAGGTTTTCCAAATCCTTGCAAGGACTCGCGAATGCGGTCGAGAAAGGGCAGTAGGGCGAACTTCGTCTTCACCGAGGCCTCTTTGAAAAACAATTTTCCGCCCGCCCGCGCAAAGGCTTTCACCAGCGCGGGGTTTTCCTCCTCGAGACGAGCCAGTTGCCCGGCTCCCTCGCCCGATTCGAGCTTGCGAACGGCCCGCTCGATCATTTCCTCCCGGCTCTTGGGATCGAGCTGATCAAACATTTCCAACATCCGCTTACCGCTCTCGCCCATGATGCGGTCGACGAGATACTGCCCCTCGTCGGTCGAGAGACGCGATCCGATGATCCAGTAATCGGGATTGGCAAAAACCTCGCTCCGTTCCCGTAAATCGAGGGCCTGAATCATGTTTGCCAGATCATCGAGAACCTCTCGGCGCTGCGAGCGTTCGTCTTCACTCATGGTGGAGGCATCGCGAAGCGACCAGTCGGAAAAACTCCCGAGATCGAGAGTCTCCGCCACCTTTTCGGGGGTCGCCTTTTTCCGGGCACTCCACGCTGTCACGCCAAAAACGAGGCCCCAAATCACCACCAAGACCAAGACACCGCGCGCTAAAATTCCCCTCGTCATTTCGTGGCCATCCTACTCGCTTTCAGCTCACCCGCAAATACCCGTCGCTCAGGCTCCCCGAAAAGCCGCCTTCAGTTCCGATAAGCTGGTGACCCGCAAGACCAACACCCCGATCGCATAGATTGACATCCCGAAGCCCACCAAGAGCAGGGTTGCGATCCCCTTGACCCAGAATCCTCCTTCGAGCCAAGCAGCCATCATGGACTTGGCTACGAGAAGTCCCCCGGCCATTACCAGGCTGGCAAGAAGCATTCCCCCGAGCCGACGCCAATTGTCGCGATCGAGAGTGACAAAGCCCCTCAGACCAACCCAGAGGAGAGCGACATTCACCCAAGCCGCAATCGAAGTCGCCACCGCGATCCCGACATGACCGATGAAAGGAAAGAGGAGTAAGGAAAAGACGACATTCACCAGCACGGTCGCTCCCGCCATCTTCATCGGTGACTTGGTATCCTCCCGAGCGAAGTAACCGGGCTGCAACACCTTGATCAGCACGTAGCCCGGCAACCCGATGGCAAAAGCGCCGAGCGCTTTGCCGGTCTGGATCGAATCGGCCGGGGTAAAATCGCCCCGCTCAAAAATGAGGGCAATGACTTCTTGTGGGATCACCACCAGGGCAATGGCCGCCGGCACCGTGATGATCATCGCCAGCTCGAGAGCCGAAACCATCGTGGCTTGAGCCTCCTTTTCCTGATTCTTGCCCAAGAGCCTCGTGATTTCGGGGAGGAGGACCATCCCGAAAGCAATTCCGATCATGCCGAGGGGCAACTGGTAAATCCGGTCGGCATAGTAGATATAAGAGATTGCTCCCTGTTGAAAGGAGGCCACGACACCGCCCACCAGAAGGTTGACCTGCTGAATCCCGGCCGCCAAGACCCCGGGCCCCATCAGTAAGAGCAAGCGCTTGAAACTGGAATCGAAGACCGGCTTGCGGAGAGCCACCGGCAGGCCCGCCCGACGGCACACCGACCACAAAACTCCAAGCTGGACAAAGCCCCCGAGAGCCACGCACCAAGCCAAGGCCTCGCCCTTCCAATCAACAAATTGCACCCAACCAATCAGGCCGCAGAGGAAAATCACATTGAGCAGAACCGGCGAGAAGGCGGGAGCGGCAAATTTCTTCAGGGTCGTGAGCACTCCGCTCAGGTGAGCCACCAAGGCCATGCAGAGGAGATAGACAAAGGTGATCTGCGACAAGCGCACGGTGAGATCATAAGCATCGGGGTCGTTGTTGTAGATCGTCAGCTCGCCCGACCCAGTGGCCTTTCCCTCGATCACCGCAAAGTCGTGCCCGACGGGCAAGGGAACCCGGAGCAGGCCGTCTTCCGATAAGTTCCACGCCCCGTCCTTGAAGATTTTTTCCCGTGCTTCCCGATACTTCAGAGCTTTTTCCTCCTCGGAATCTCCCTGGGCAAAGACCACCTCCCCCTTTCTGCGAAGGCCCTCATCGATCACGGTCTCCAGGGCGACGCGCTCCCCGTCGGCCTGCGCCGCTCCTCCAAAAACCTCGGCGATGACCTTGCCAAAAGGCGGCCTTCCCCGGCGCACGACGACGAGATTCTCCATCGTCACCCCCCGGCCATCGCTCTGCAGGTAGATGGCCTTCGCGCCCCGCAAAGCGACCCGAAATTCAGTACTAGCGTCATCGAGGGACTCTTTCACTTTGGGAAGGAAGCCTGGCACGACCACCAACATCAGGGCGGCCATCAGGGGAATCGCCAAGAGAGTCAAGATCCCCAAGATACCGAAGAGAATGGTGAAGGCATTATTGGCGAAGCCCATTGCGGCATTACGCCCATCCTGCGCAACCCGCTTACCGAACATCGGCACAAAGGCCGAATTGAAGGCCCCCTCACCGAAGATGCGACGGAATAGGTTGGGAAAGCGAAAGGCTGCAAAGAAGGCATCGGCGACCACTCCCGTTCCTAAAAACCGCGCTATCAACACGTCGCGGGCCACTCCGAGCACCCGGCTCATCAGGGTGAAGCCGGAAATCGTCATCAGGGATCGCAGCATGCCCGCAAAGAATGACCACACGGCCGGCCAAGCTCAAGCTGTTCCTCACAAAAGCCTGTCATGCCCTCCGGAGCTTCAGAAAGGCCAAAGCCTCCAACGACGATGACGCGCCTTGCGCCGATATTTCCCGTCCCCAACGCTGAGGACCTCGACTCGCACCCGCGCCAAACCCTTCTCCTTGAAGCCCAACTTGGCAGCGGCCCGCGGGGTGACATCGATGATTCGGCCGGCGATAAATGGTCCCCGGTCGTTCAAACGCATCTTGAGCGAACGGCCGTTCTCGAGATTGGTCACCTTGACCCGACAAGGAAGAGGCAGGGTCTTGTGAGCCCCGGAAATGGCGAAAGGCTTCACCTTTTCCCCCAGCGAAGTCGTGCCCCGAACGAGCCCAAAAAAACGGCTTTCATCGTACCACGATGCAATCCCTTCTCCGGTGTAGTTCAAGGCCGCCTCCACCGAGAGTGGCTGATAAAAGTTTCCTCGGATGGTGTAGCCGCGCGTCTGATAGCCGCGGTAGGATGGACCACAAGATGCCAGCAGCGCTGATCCGAAGACCAGCGGAACCAGTCGTTTGAATTCCAGGCTAACCACTGTCGCGAGCCTGAACTTCGGGCAAAGTGCGGGCAACCCTTTCTTTCAGGGCCTTCCCCACCTGAAATTTCACCACCACCCGGTCGGGAATCTGGATCGTTCTGGCTGGATCCTTGGGGTTTCGGCCAGGACGACCTCTGGCGATCTTGGTCTCGAAGGTCCCAAAATCGCGAACGACCACGTTATTGGCCTTTGCCAACTCGCGTGCAATGATCTCAATGATCAGGTGAAAGGCCTTCGAGGATTGGGTCTGAGTGATGCCGAGTTCGTTGCTTACTTCTTGAATGATTTCTTTCTTGGTAAAATTAGCCATGTTGTTGGGGGGGTCATATGAGAGTCCGAGAATCTAACGAAAAATCCCGCCCTGTCAAAACTTGCGTCACCTTGTCTCTCCGTGGCATCCCTCGGAACTCAATTTTTCGGGTCTGACGGGAC
>JALQTQ010000165.1 GCA_023263995.1 Akkermansiaceae bacterium
TCCATCGCCGACAAGCTCGCGATCGTTCGTTCGATGCACACCACCGCCAAGGAACACACCGAGGGCATCAACCTGCTCCAACGTGGGCACGCCCCGCGGCCTCCCTTCACTCGGCCTACTCTCGGGTCGGTGTTGGCGCAACAACTTGGTCAGCTCGACTCCAAACTCCCCAATTTCATCCTTCTCGACCCCTGTCCCGAGGGAAACGAATTCAAGGGATTCAAAGCGGGGAACTGGGCGGGCTGGCTCGGCGCGGAATACGCCCCCGTGCGGGTGGGAGGAGAGTTCAAGATTCCCGATGCCAATCGGCTCGACTCGATCACGGAGGACGATCACGAGGCCCGCGAGGCCCTGCGCAGCTTTTTCAGCAAGAAGTACGAAAATGATCGCAAATCAGCAGCAGCCGGTTCGTGGAATGCCACCTTCGAGCGGGTCAACGGCCTGATGAGCTGCGCCCACCTCTTCGATCTCGAGCGATTACCGCAAAAGGACCGCGAACGTTATGGTCCGGGAGCCTTCGGCCAACATGCCCTGCTGGCCCGCACCTTGGTCGAGGAAGGGGCCCCCTTCGTCATGGTGGCCAACGGCATGCCGTGGGACAGTCATGTCTTCAACCATGAGATCTACCAGATGGTCGTTCCCGATCTCGATAACATCATTTTTCAACTCACCCAAGATCTGGAGGACCGGGGACTCCTCGAAGACACTCTGGTGGTGGCGATGGGGGAATTCGGGCGCTCGCCGTGGATCAATCAGGCCCGTGGGCGCGACCACTATCCCGATGCCTGGTCGCTCGCGATGGCCGGCTGCGGGGTCCGGGGCGGTGCGGTGGTCGGGGCGACCGACAAGCACGGCGTGGAAGTGGTCGATGATCCATTCAACGAGGAAAACCTTTTCGCCACCATCTTCTCGGCTCTCGGGATTGATCCTCATGCCGAGTTTCAACTCGATGGATTCCCGACCTTCCACCACGTCGAAAACAAGGCTGCCCCCATCCATCAAATCCTCTCATGAATCCTCCGACCCTCAAAAAAGGCAAGGAAATCAAGCTCCCTTCGCATGTCCTCGATCTCACCTTCGGTTTCGGGAATCAACTCTATGCGGCCTGTCTGGATGGGGGGATCTATGAGGTATCGACGGTCACCAAACTTCTGACCAAGCCTTGGCGAGAAATCGCACGTCACGACAACTTTGCTTCGGGGGTTCATTGGTCCACTCCCTGCGAATGCCTGATTTCGTCCAGCTACGATGGAGATCTCAAGTGGCTCAACCCGTCCGCAGAAGGGAAGGGACAGTCGCTCAAAGCCCACAACTTTTGGTCATGGCAGAGTCGCCTTTCGCCGGACGGGCGATTGGTCGCGAGTTCCACGGGGCAGTATCTCTGCGGAGGCTACCGCTACGAACCAGCCCCCGAAACCGAGTCGTCGGTCAAGGTCTTCGATCTTGCCACCCGGGAGTTGCGGCATGCGTTTTCCCACACTCCTCCCGTTCAGTCCGTGGCCTTTTCCCACGATGGTCGGCTACTGGCGGCGGGTAACCTCATGGGCGAGGTCATTCTCTGGGATCTTGCAGACGGGGGAAAGGAGATCGCCCGCATCAAAACACCGGACTTTACCGGCTGGGGAATCATCAAGGGGCACTATTACACCGGTGGGGTCTTTGCCCTGCACTTTGCTCCCGACGATCAATCGATTTATCTTGCCGGAATGGGGTCGACCACCGACCCGGCGGCCGGAAACGGGAAGCAGCTTTGGCAGCGCTTCAGTTGGGCAGGAGGGGTCAAGAAGATCGGTGAAGCCGCCAGCGGGGAAATCGGCGAGGGGCTCATGGAAACCCTGACCTTTCATCCCAAAGGCGAGTGGTTCGTCATGGCCGGACGCCTCTTCAAGGGAGATTGGAACGCCGCCCTTTTTGACCACCAGTCCGGCGCGAGACTCCATCACGAAAATGTCGGCTTCCGGATTTCCACTTCGGCCTTCGCCGACGATGGGAGACACCTCTACCTCGGAGGTGGAGTGAATCAAGGACGCCCCGAAGAAGCCAATGAATGGGGACGGGTCGTGATTTATGAGGTGGGTTGAGGTCTCTCCCAGCGTGACCAAGTCAAGCCTGTCCCGCTCGATTCGCGACGCCGCGATCCGCTCACCCCGGCCGGTCATCAGCTTCTGATCTTCCTCGCTTCTTTCGGGTGCTCGGGGCGACGGTCACTTCGCCTTGAGGGCAAAAGGATCAAGCCGTTGCGCGAAACAAATCGAGGGTTTCCGGAAGCGAGGCCATGCTTCGCTTCGTCAAGTCCCGGCCCTTGACCACGGTGCCGGGCGGAAGGATCACTTGAGGTCCCGCAGGCATTCCTGCAAGAGCCCGGCCATCGCTTTGCGTTGGGGTTGGTGACTTGGGTCCTTGGCGAGGTTGGTGAATTGGCCGGGATCGTTCTTCATGTCGTAAAGTTCCTCGCCGCCGCCGCGATAGCGCAGGTAGGCCCATTGATCCGAGCGTAGGCCATGGTCGCCCCCTTGCAGGGAGAGAGCTGCCCGGCGTACGGTGGCACTCGGGTCGCCGAGAACCGGGCTGAGATCCTTGCCTTGCACGGTGTCCGGGACGGGAAGGTTGAGCAGCGAGCACAGGGTGGGGTAGACGTCGACGAGTTCTGCCAGAGAGCGGGTCCGGCCGGGTTCGAGTCCCGGTACGGAAATGATCAGGGGAACCCGCGTGACTTCCTCGTGCAGGTTGGACTTCTGCCAGAATTGGTGTTCTCCCAAATGATAGCCGTGGTCGCTGATGAAGACGATGGCGGTGGAGTCGGTGAGCTTGAGGCGGTCCAGTTCATCGAGGATCTTGCCGAGCTGGGCATCCATGAAAGTGACGGTGGCGTAGTAGGCCGACCACATCCGTCGTTGGTTGTCGGGCCATTTGGCGATGCCGGTCTTCTCGCTGGTACTTTTGGACAAGCCGGCCTTCGGGATGTCCTTCCAGTCGTCTTCGGGGACCGGAGGGAGGGGGAGGTTGGCAAAGGGGTATTTTTCGAAGTACGAAGCTGGTGCGACATGGGGGTAGTGCGGGCGCACAAAGCCGGTGGCGAGAAAGAAGGGCTTTTCCCGGTGCTTGCGGAGTAGTGCGACGGTCTTTTCGGCGGCCTCCCAATCGGGTTGGTCGGAGCCCTTGCCGTCGGCTTTCACCGAGACGAACATCCGGTGCGGCATCGCGGTTGATTGTCGACCCTCTTGTTCTCGGGTGAAGAGGTTGAGGTTGAGACAGGCGTAGTCGCCTGGCGTGTGAGCTTCATGACCCCGGGTGTTGAATTTTTCATCCCAACTTGACGGAATGTCCTCGCCATCAGTCCCCGCGATGATGTCGCCCGGCACGCGCATGTGATAGATCTTACCGACGCGTGCGCTGTGGAGTCCTTGGCTACGAAAAAAGGAACCCATGTTCTGGCCGCCCTTGCCGTGATAGCGGCCGTGCATGAAGGAGGCACGCGAGGGCGCACACCACGTGCCTTGGCAATAGGCCCGTTCGAAGACCATGCCGCGCGCGGCGAGACGGTCGAGGTTGGGGGTGGCGCAGATGGAATTGCCGTAGCACCCAAGCGCACTGGCCTTGAGGTCATCAGATACAATGAGCAGGACGTTGCGGACCTTGTCAGCCGAAGCCGAGAGAGGAAAGAGGATCGTCAGCAGGAGTGAAAATGGAAGGGGGGTGAATTTCATGAAGGGAAGCGAGGAGTTTGTTTGAGACTCAAGGGGGCGCGAGCTTCTCATGAATACCTGCCTCGAGTGATCAAGAAAGTGGTTGATGGTTCAAAGGTTCAGGGCCGTTAGCTTGGGCGTTTTCGTCGCTGCCTTGATTTCCTCGATGGTTTTGCGAACCAAGGCCGCCTTTTCCTTGCTGAGCCGACCTGGGAAACCTTCTTCCCCGTCCTCGAAATCGGCCGCCATCGCTTCGAGCGCGGGAATCACCCGCTGGGCGTGCGTGCCGTAAGCCTTGAGCATGGTCATGAGCGCGGGAAGGCGGGCCTGGCTGCCGTGCTTTTTCTGGTGGTGGGCGAAATTGACGATGAGTTCGATGCCTTCGCTGACCTTCTTTTCGGTGAAAAGTTGGAGGCCGTCCATCTGGATGCCGTGGGAGAACATGATGCCACTGGGCGATGACTCGGCGATGGCCTGGTGGATGGCGGGCATGATGGGTTGAAGCTCCTCGAAGGGGATCTTCTTGAGGATGGTGCCGAATTGTCCGCGGGCGCGGCCGTCTTCGTTTTGCAGGCCTGAACGGACAGCGGCGAAAAGAAGCTCGCGATCGAGTTTGTCAAGCGATCGACTGAGCGGACCGCCCCGGCCCAATAGGGCAAACGAAAGGTAGCGGTTTTCCATGCCGCGCGGGTCGCCCTCGGGATCGTTGGTCGCGAAGCGCTTGAGTAGGGTGGGGATGGCCGGGGTGGCGGCTTCGCCGAGGTTGCAGAGTGACTGCGCGGAAAGGATGCGGAGCCAGAGGTCGTCACTTTCGAGAGTTTCGGTGAGCGCGGAAACGACCTTGGGAGCTTTTTGCGACGGCACCTTGATGGCACCCAGGGCCTCCGTGCCTCCGTATCGGCTGTAGCGGTTTTCCGACTTGAGCAGGGCCAGAATGGAGTCGGTGAAGTCATCTTCGCGTTGGCCGAGTTCAGTGGCCGACCGTTTCCGCACCGCAGGCGACCAGTTCGACAGACCGGTCAGGAGGGTCTTGGTCGGGCGTTTGTCGTACCGAAAGGGATCGCTTTCCTTGTCCTTGAAGTAGCCCCGTCCGGCATCGATCGTTTCCCGGACCTCGTCGGGGTCGAGTGGGGGAATGCTGCTCTTTCTTTTGCCGGTGAGGTAAAGGCTTTTGAGGGGGAGGGCATAGGCCAAGAGGCAGGTGCCGGTGTTGTCCCAGTGGGTGTATTTTTTGTGTTCCTCCTCACCCACGGGCGAGCCCTGATAGCGGAAGGAGCCATCCCATCCCCGGGCGAGATCGTAATACCATGAGTGCTCTTGCCAATAGGCGGCGGTGGCGGTGGGGCCTCCGCGTGAGACGCCGGGCATGGCCCAAATGAGATTGAAGAAGTTGCCGGTGTGGCCGCGTTCGCGTTCGTCGTAAGCGGCGACCGACATCTGGGCGAAGAAGCGGGTGGCCTCGGCGTCGCCGAGCAGATCGAAGAGGACGGCGGCGGTGGAGCATTTGCCATTGTCTTCATGTCCGGGCCACGGGGTGTGGTCGCCGTAGGGAATCGCGCCCTTGTCGACATACCAGCGCAGGAAGGCGGCGGATTTGGCGATCGCGGCATCGAGTCGGGTGTCCTTGACCCCGGTCTCGCGGGCGAGGGCCATCCCCAGAGTGAGCGAGAGCCCCGGGGAATTCATGGCCCCGTATCCGGCGGGGCGGCCATCGGGCAGGGCAAACTTGTGACTCCAGGTGCCGACCGTGCTCTGGCCGACAGCGGATTCGAGGGCGAGGCGTTTGAGCCCGGGAAAGACCGACTGGTCTCCGGTGGCGAGGACGTATTCGGCGAGGAAGATCATGGCATACCCGTAATGCCAAGTGGCAAAGCCGTCGGTATGGTAAGCGGCCACCCGCTTGGCGTGTGCGGCCAGCAGGGTCTGATACTTCGAATTGCCGCTGGCAAGGAGGGCGAGGGCGTTGAGGTTATCGGCGATCGAGACCTGACGAAGGCCTCTTTGGGCAATCGCTTCACACCCGGCGGTGAAGATCTTGGCGGACTTCGGGCAGTCGTAGGGAGCGGTGTTGCTGTAAGCACCAAGAACCGGGATCTTCAGGTTCACCGTGGTTGTTTGGCCATCGCGCCACCGCAGGAGGGGAAGGTTGCCGCCGATTTCGGCCTTGGCGAGGGCTTGGGCAAAGGCGATACGGGCATCACTTTCGAAGGGCTTCCCGGCTACGCCGAGGAGGACGTCGCCTGGTGCCAGGAGTCCGTCCGCAGGCGAGCCCGTCGCGACCCGGGTGACGAGGATCTGTCGGGCCGCATCGGTGTGCTTGTAGGCGTAGATCCAGCCCGCGGCACCAGTCGCTCCGAGGTTCCAGTCGTGGCTACCGTCGGTTTGCCCGCCCTTGGTGAAATCAGGAATGGGTGGGGGATTGCGGGCGATCAGGGAGGTGGTGAGAGCGATAAGAAGAACGAGAGCTTTCATGGCGATGGTGGTTGCTGAAGATCTTACAATCGCTGGGGACCGAGGCAATCAGGGAAGCGGACAATCGGATTCCCGGACCTTGGGATTTTCGGGTAGAAACGGAGCGAGATCGATCGTGACGATAAATTCTTTTGCCTCTTTCAAAAAATGGGCGACTGTCCATAGATTCCTAAAAGTGGTTTCCAAGTGCAATTGCGACAAAAATGATGAAAATATTTAAAAGTGCTGCCGGGGTGGCCTGTTTGACGGGTCTCAATCTTGCTCTTACCCTAACCGCTGAAGCTCAGTTTCGATGGTGGTCGCGCCCTGAAGCCCGTCCCAACCTGGTGGAACGGTTGGCTGACCTGGAGCAATATTCCACCCTTGTCGAAGCCGTGACTGCGGCTGGGCTTGAAAATGCCTTGGCCGAGATCGGGCAGGCCACGATTTTTGCTCCGACCAACGAAGCCTTCGCCAAGATTCCAGCTGACAGTCTCAGCGCCCTCCTGGCCGATGAAGCTGCGCTGACCAATCTTCTCACTTATCACGTCGTGCCAGGTCGGGCCTTTTCTTCCTTCAGCCTCAACAATCGTTCTCTGACCGCCCTCAACGACGGGGAGCTGAAGATCAGCACGATCTGGCAGCGTTCGTTCTGGTGGTGGTCCTCGACGATCAAGGTGAACGAGTCGACCGTGGTGGATCCCGATCGTCGGGCAAGCAATGGGATCATCCATGGGATTGATACCGTCCTTGATCCAAATTTCACGGCTCCCAAAAGCATCCTCGAATTGGCCCAAGGAAACGAGAGTCTTTCCACTCTTGCACTTCTTGTCGAGGAAGCTGGGTTCGCGAGGGCACTCGACAGCGAGTATCTCGATCTGACGGTCTTCGCTCCGACAAACGAGGCTTTTGCCAAGCTCCCGCCGGCCGTTTTGGAGGCCGTCCAGAGTGACCGCGAATTGCTCCGCTTCGTCCTCAAAAATCACATTCTGCGCGGATCGGTGGAGAGTAGTGAACTCACGACCGATGCGGTGCGAACGATCGGGCGAACCTCGCTGGATGTCGTGGTGGGTGAAGAGGCCATTACCGTGGGGCCGGCCACCGTGGTCAGTGCTGACGTGCGGGCATCCAATGGCGTGGTTCACGTGATTGACGAGGTCCTCGTCCCTGAGATCCTCGAAACCTTGATCGGGGTGATCGAATCCCGCGAGAACCTTGCGACCTTCAAGGCCGCACTCGACATCGCTGGTTACACCGCGTTTTTCGACCGGGAATCGCGGTTCTTCAAGTGGACCTTCTTCGCGCCAGACAATGATGCTTTTGAAGCCATTCCGGCAGATTCCCTCGCGGCCTTGCTTGACGACAAGAGAGCGCTCCGCCAAGTGCTTCTCCGTCATGTCGCCTTCGGGAGGATCACCTCGGATCAATTGTCCGACAATGGCCTCGTGCGCACGCTCAACGGAAGGCTGATGGTCGAGTTTGCCGACGACGGAGTGACCTTCAATGGGGCACCGCTTGTGGAAGCGGATGTGAAGGCCTCGAATGGAATCATTCATCTTGTCG
>JALQTQ010000166.1 GCA_023263995.1 Akkermansiaceae bacterium
GGTTACCCCGGACCGGATGTTCCGTGATCTTCGGCTCGAGTGGCGGGAAGGAGAGGTCATGATTGACTTGGCAGGCGAGCGCGGATGGGTTCCTTTCTGGCCTGCGGTGCAGAGGGTTCTCGGTCGCCGCAACACCACCTTTTCGACCAAACCCGACATCCTCCCAGAGAAATCATGAGAATCATCGCCGGCCAGGCCAAAGGGCATCATCTTAAAGTGCCCCGCGAGGTATCGCGACCGACCACTGACCGGGTGCGCGAATCGCTGTTTGGCATCCTTTCGCCGGTGGTCGGCGCGGCTCGGGTCCTCGACTTGTTCGCCGGGTCGGGTGCGCTCGGCCTCGAAGCCCTCAGTCGAGGTGCGGCGGAGTGCCTTTTTGTCGAGCGGGACCGTGGGGCCTGCCGCGTGATCGAGGAGAATCTCAAAAAGACTGGACTGACCGGTGGGCAGGTTCGCTGTGGGGAAGTGGCTCGTTTTCTTAAAGGGCGGGTCGGCCCTTTCGATCTTATCCTGGCTGACCCTCCCTATGCCGATGGCTTGTCGGATCCCGCTGCCGCGCTTTCCCGGCTCACCGTTTGGCGGGATTGCTTGGCCGAAGGTGGCATCTTGGTGCTGGAAGAAGATGCCACGGGGCAAGTTCTTGAATTTGTAGGCCTCACCTTCTGGCAGAGTCGGGAATACGGGCGCAGTCGCATCAGCTTTTACCGCCGGGAGGACCCGTCATGATCCACCGTCTGGTCCTCCTCCTTTGGTCGCTTTGCCACCCGCTGATCGTTTTGGTGGGTGCTCCCTTTTGGCTTTTGAAAATGGGGCGTCGTGGGGGGTGGGGGAGCGGGCTTGCCGAGCGGGTCGGGGTCTACGGGCGCGACGCGGAATTCGAGAAAGTCGATGGAATCTACATCCATGCCGTCAGCGTCGGGGAGGTCCTCCTCGCGTTGAAGGTCATCGAGACCTGGCGAGAGGAAACTGGCGACCATTTCATCCTCGTCCCCACGACCGCCACCGGAATGGCGGTGGCCCGTGAAAAAACCTCAGGTCGGGACTGGATCCGCGTCATCTATGCCCCACTCGATTTCGGCTTCCTGATTCGTCGGGTGATGAAGCGCTTTGAGCCGCGCCTCGTGGTAATGGTTGAATCCGAACTCTGGCCTCATCTCATTGAGCAGACCCACCGCCTTGGCATTCCCCTTGGACTCATGAATGCTCGCCTCTCACCCCGTTCGGGCCGACGCCTCGAACGCCTCCGCGCGATCGTCTCGCCCTTCCTTGCCTTGCTCGATCGGGTGGCCGTCCCTGAACGGGGAGATCTCGGACGATGGGAGCGGATCGGGGTGCGGTCCGAGGCTCTCGTTTGCACCGGGAATGTCAAATTTGATCCGTCTGGGTCGGTCCTTCCGCAAAAGCGTCCGGAATTCGCGCAAATCCTTGCCGCCTTCCCCCGCAAACCGATTGCGATGGCAGTTTCGACCTTTACCGGGGAAGAGGAGTTCCTCGATGCCGTCTTTCGCGAAGCAGGGTTCCAGTCGGTGATTGTTCCTCGTCATGCCGAGCGACGCGACGAGGTGGTGACGGCCCTCGGTGGCCGGGTCATCCTGCGCAGTCGCTTCCACCCACCCCGAGATGATGAAACCTTGGTCATCGATAGCACAGGCGAACTGCGGGATTGGACCGCTCATGCCGACATCGTGGTCATCGGGAAGAGCTTCCGCGCCGTGGGTGGGCAAAATCCCACTGAAGCTATCCTGGCCGGCATCCCCGTGATTTGTGGGCCGCGGATGGACAACTTCGAACCCCTCGTCAGCGAGTTGAGGGCCGCTGGAGGAATCATCATGGTCCACGATCGCGAAGAACTCCTTGCCGCCCTGCGAAACCCGCTTCCCGGCCAAGCTGAGGCGGCGAGCCGAAGTCTCGCCAAACACACGGGCGCGGTCAGGAATACGGTGGCCTTTCTCTCGCGGTCAGTTTGTCGTAGAGAGCTTGGTATTCCTGTACCACCCGCTCGTCCGAGAAGTCTTCCTTCGATTGTTCCATGATGCGCTTGATCTGGGGGTTTTTGTGATCGGGCGGGAGTTGATAGAATTCCATTGCCTGATCGATGGCCCAGCGGAGGCCTTCCCTGTTGAAGTGTTCGAAGAGGAAGCCGTTGCCCACGTTTTCGTGGATGTTGAGTTGGCGCACGGTGTCCTTGAGTCCGCCAGTGGCGTGGGCAATCGGGAGGGAGCCGTAGCGGCAGCCGATCATCTGGGGAAGGCCGCAGGGTTCGAAAGACGAGGGCATGAGGACGAAGTCCGACCCGCCGTAGCCAAGGTGAGAGAGGGATTCCGAGAAGGGGTGGACGGCCACGCGGTTGGAGAGGCCATGGTAGGCCACGATGCCCTGGAAGTGTTGCTGGTAAGGACCGTCGGCGATCATCACGATCTGCAGGCCGAGGTGGTGGTAGTCTTCGACGAGTTGGAAGAGAATCTCGGCGAGGAGTTGACAGCCTTTCTGGACGGGATCGAGCCGCGACGGCCAGAAAAGAACCGGGGCGGATGGGTTTTCATCGAGTAGGAGACGTTGCTGGAGGTCGCATTTGAGTTCCGGCTTGATGGTGTGGTGACGTCGCGGGCCGTATTCCTGCGGTAGGTAGGAATCGACCTGCGGATTGAAGGACCGGTCGGGGGCGTTGACGATGCCCGAAGCCGCTCCGGCCTCGCGTTTGTGATAGAGGAGGTGGCTCAGGTGGGGTGGAATGGTCGAGTGATGCCCCATCGCGACTTCATCGAGGAAGGTGGGGCTGACCACATTGACGTGGGTGGCAGCCGAGATCCCGCTGGCGAGGAGATCGATGGGGTTGTTCCAGTAAGATTCGTCGAAGCTTTGAGGGTAGCTGCCGAAGTAGAGTTCGTCCCAGAAATCGCCGCCCTGGATGCCGGTGTTTTCGAGTTGGGCCAGGGTGGCCTCTTGAGTGTGGATGTTGTGGATGGTGAAGAGCGTGGGAATGCCGAGCTTTTTGGCTTCGGCCGGGATCAGGCCGGTCATCCAATCGTTGCAGTGGATGATATCGGGTTGCACCCGGGGGATGATGTGGTTGATGAGGTCGCGCTGGAAGGCGAGAGCCGACATGAGGAGGTCTTCCTCGCAAGCTTGGTAGACTCCGCCGCGGCGGTAGAACTTGCAGTCTTCGGCCAGGTGAATGCGGTCCCCCACCGAAATACGGGTTCGTTTGCCGGGATGGGTGGTTTGATCCCCGCTCTGGAAAAGGTTGCGGTAGTGGGGAATGGCAAGGTGGATGTCCTTTTCCGCTGAGCTGAGTCCGTGGACAAGAAGCGCGGAAACATCGGCAAGGCCCCCGGCCTTGGCGCGGAGTCGCTCAGCATCGTCAGAAAGCCGTTTCGAGACGTAGGAAATCTCCGGAGTGATGAAGAGAATCCGGGGGCCGGGGTCGGTTTTTTTCTTTCGCGTGGTTTTTTTTGCCATGGAGCTGTGGTGAAAAAGGGAGGAACGGAGCTGTCGGTGTGAATAGTTTTGCCGATTTTGTTTTGTAGTGCCCGACGGTAGAGAATTTGACGGTTCAGGTCTAGCAAAGGCCGTGCCGTACTTTCTCCGTGGACGGAGAAGGCGACCACGTGGCTCGCTTGAGGGCGTTGCCAGTGAAGTGGCCAATCGGACGAGGGGTAGCTCAACCCTTCTACTCTTGGCCGATGGAGGGGTCAGCGCCGAAATCTTTTGTTCCCCAGTGCTGTTTCAGACGGAAAATCCAATCACGAGGAAACCCTCGGAAGGCTTTGTGTGACCAAATCACAGGCGCACCGGTGGGCACCATCGGCATATAATGCTTCTCGGCAAGCCGTATGGCGTTGGTGAAAAAGTTGTAACGGTCGAGTATCAGATCGCGAGCCGCGAGAACGGCCCGCATGCGCCCGGCTGGTTCCATATCCAGCACCCGTTCGATCTCGGATACCGCGGCGTCCACCTGGCCGGGGTCCACCGTCGCATAAGCATCAGACGGGAAATATTCCCCGAGATTCGGTGCCCCGAGGTAGAGCGGATAGGCGAAGCCGAGGTAGGCATCGGCCAATTTCTCGGTCCAATAGTGCGGTGTGCGCTCGTTCTCCAGGACCAGGTGGCAGGCAAAGGGCCGGATGGCGTCCATCTTGTCGTCGATCGGGTTGAACCCCCGGCCGAAATGGATCAGCCGCTCGCCCAGACGTTCCTTCAAGGCCTCAAGAAAAGTGAGGCGTTCGCGCTGCCCCTCAGTGGTCCGCAGGTTAGAGCAGACGACGGAGATTTGGTCTGTCTTTTGCGGTGGCTGCATGGTCTTGAGTTCGGCATAGCCGTAATCGTATCGCCCGGTGCGGTGGTTGAGGCCGGCGTGCCAATTCAGACAGGGGCATTCGACGCTTAAATTCGGGTGTGGATCCGCCGGGTTGAGGCTGACCACCTTGGCAAACTGTGCATAGAAGGCTGACGGGTGGACTTTCTTTGATGGCGGCTCACCCGCGAGATAGAGTGTATTGGCCGGGGAACACCGCATCCATTCCCGGTCGCGCACGACAGAAAAGACAATCCAAAAATCACACACCGTGCCCAGCGGAGGGTTGTATTTCACTTCCCAGCCGGAATCCGCCAAGCGATCGGGCATCAGGGTTTCCATCTTGTCATGCGGAATGTCGCTGCTGATGACAAGTCGACGCAGGGGTTCACTCATGGATTCAGCGCACGCCGGATTTCCTCCTCGAAAAGGTCAGCCCCCCTTCTTCATGCGATTCGAAACCAGCCTTGGTCACCGCTTCAAGGTAGGCCTTTTCACAGGCTTTGCCATGGAGTTCGATGACAATGCGGTCAACCGACTCCAACCAAGCCATCTCTCCCTCGGAAAAAAGCACTTCCTCCGTTCCCTCGATGTCGATTTTCAAAAGGGAAATCCGCTTGCCGGGAAACTGTTTCAGGAGGGCCGGTATGCTGAGGGCTTCGATGTCTGGGATCTCGCCCTCACGGGCGGGGCGCACGCCGCGTGCCCACTCCCGCCCGTCGCCCACCTCGGAATCGACGACAACCAGACCGCAGGATTTCGGCCAAACCCCAGCTTTCATGGTTACACAACGCTCGCCATAGGAGTGCGTGTTACGGAGCAAGGTGGCGAAGTTGCCACCGTCGGGTTCGATCGCCACGACCTTTGCCGAGGGGAAGCGGTTCAGTAAAAACACCGTTGAGAATCCCGCATTGGCACCACAATCAACGACGAGTTCGGCATCGTCGTCTGCCTCAATTTTCTGGTATTCATCGACCACGTAAATGTGCTTGAAGACATCGATATCGGTTGATCCCTTGCGGCAATACAGGGGATGTTCCACCCGCTTCGTGTGCAGGAAAAAGCCGTCACCGAAAGCCAAGCCCAACTTCTTGTAGAAAAGGTAGCGCAGAAACCCGGGCAGGCCGAGGCGCTCGAGGCGTGCGAGGTATTTGTTCTGCTTCTTCATGGGGAAGGGTCTGCCTGAAGTTTGACCGCTTGAAAGATCTGTTCACGCCAGCGGCGACGCCGCACGCGGTCGAGCAAATGGAACAGATGAAAGGTGGTCGAGCGGAAAAGACGCACGCGAGGTGCCTTGGCAATCTGCCCTTCGTGGTCGGAGAGTTTGACCGGAAAGGGAATGATACAGGCGGTCCTGAAGTTCATGGTCCAGTCGCGGTCCAGGGCCACGTCGTAGGGTAAGCGCATCGGGCGCAGGTGCTCCAGGCAGGCCGCAGCCGCCCGGCGGTTGATGAAGTAGGCGGCGGTATTCTTCAAGACCTTCAAGTTGATCACCAGCTGGTGCATTTTATCGAGGTCGACTATGGGACGATATTCGCCCTCGCGTGAGGAGCTCAGTCGCAGCAAATCCCAGTGATCGCGGTGTGCCATGGCTGCACCCAAAAGGCCGGGCAACTTGTCTGGTAATTGTGCGTCGTCTTCCAATACCAGAGCGAATTCCTGATCGCTTTCGAGAAAAGCCTCCAGCACGTTCAAGTGGCTAAAATAGCAGCCAATTTCACCGGGGTTCCGGTGCTTTCCGGTGCGGATCTTGAAACCCGTTTCATCGAAACCATCGATCGGCTCGTCGAGGTCGGTCCCGAGCACTGCCGGGACCCGCGTGTATTCCAGCCCCAGCCGCTGCAATTGGGCCTCCATGAATTCACGCCGCTCAACAGCACGGTCAAGATTGATCAAGTAGGTTGCGAATTTCATCCCCAAGCCCTCCTGATCTTCCACAAGGCATTCTCCACTGCGTCGGCCGGCTGCCGCCAGCGCATCTGCCGCCGCCCGACCAGGGGGCGCCCGGATCTCGGTCGCCCGGCCTGATACCTCTCTTCCACGATGCGCGCGATCATGTGGAAGAGATTATGCTCATGCAAGACGCGGCGACGAGCTTCGATCAGAGGCTCACGACGTTTTTCATATTCATTGGGATCTGCCAAAAGTGCACGAATTTGCTCCAGTGAACTTTCGCGGTCAAAGAGGTCAATCTCCACAAAGCTCTCGACCGGGAAATAGTCGGCCACGTTCTCACAGCCGTAGTAGATCGGCACGCAACTGGAGAGGAAGGCATCAGCCAACTTTTCGGTCCAGTGGTGCTTGCCGCGGTAGTTTTCGATCGCGAGGTGGAAGCGGTAGGGATCGAGCGCATCGCTTTTACGCTCCACGTAACGCACCCCGTGGCCGAACAATTCCAGTTCCGGCACTTGCTCGATCAACCAATGGCTGAACCGGTAGCGCTCATTGTGTAGGGTATTCTTCTGTTGCTTGGACGAGCAAACGGTTGAAAAGGCTGAGGTCTTCTCCAACAAGGGTTGCCCGTCCAGTTCGGAAAACCGATGGCCACAGAACCACAAATTACCGGTGTGTGAGGCAATCCTCCCGGGATGGGGCAAGGTGCTTTCCGGCTGGCTGGTCAGGACGTGAGCGAATTGCCCGCTAAACCCCCGGGCGTAGCGAGTGATGGTTGGTGGTTCGGTGGTGACGAGGAGAGTGTGCTCGTCCGCGCAGGCGAGACGCTCCGGCTCTCTCTGTATTTGGCGTGAGACATCATCGATGACAACAAGCCAGTCGTAGTCTGGATCATCCTTCTCCAAAACGAAACGGCAATCCCCGATCGTATCCACCCCGTCGGGCAATTGTCCCTGCCAGTGGTGAGCATTTTGCCCCCTGGCATTGAGCTTTACGCGCAGGGGTTTCATTCCACAGTGCTTCGGGTTTCTCGGTCCTTCTTGGTAAGCACTACCACCCTACTGCTGGAGATCGGGCTCATTCCTGCCAATGGTCGGCAATCCATGGGGCGGGTCGCGTGTGGTGGTGGATCTTCTTACCATGGTATCCGGCCATGGCCTCATCCGGGTCCGGCTTGCCGTGAAACACAACAATCCGACAGTCCTCAGGCTTTTTGGGTGCCACCAACAAATTGAGTGGAAAAGTCGGACGTAGATTCCATTTGAAGCTCTGAACCCACGATTCGGGCCACCAGACGGGATTTTTCATCGCGTAGGTCAGAAAAGCCTGTTCGGTATTGAACTGGCTACGATCCTCGGCACGATGCATTTCGCGAAGAAAAGTTTGATAGATTTCCTCTGATTTCGGTCCCGAATCAAAGCGAAAGACCGAGGAATTCCCAATCGCCGGACGTTTGCCGATGAGTCGCTTGCGCACGCTGGCCCAGTTG
>JALQTQ010000167.1 GCA_023263995.1 Akkermansiaceae bacterium
TGGCCTGGGCTTCCACGGCCGGGTTCCACCAAGGATCAAGATGAATGACCGTGTCCGCCGCGGTGAGATTAAGACCAACCCCACCGGCTTTCAGTGAAATGAGAAAGACGGGAGCCTGCCCTTCCTGGAATCGCTCCACCACCTCGGCGCGCTTTCGCGTGGCCCCATCGAGATAGCAGAAATCCCACTGCTTGGCTGCCAGCAACGGAACCACTCCCTGCAAAAGCTGCACGAATTGACTGAAGACCAGAACCCGGTGCCCTCCGGCAACCGCCTCCTCGAGCAGGCTTTCCAACTCCTGCAATTTCACCCCGGCCTCCTCGTCTTTGACTTCCAACCCGGGGAGCAACCTGAGATCACAACAGACCTGCCGCAGTCGCAAAAGCGCGGTGAGGGCCACCAATCTCTTGCGCCCATCGTCGGCGGCCTCGATTTGCGACCGGCTCTCCTCCAGTAGCTGACGGTAAATCGTTTGCTGGCGGGGCGAGAGGTCGCAATAGCGAACCTGCTCGATGCGTTCCGGCAGATCGGTCGCCACTTCGCTCTTGAGGCGCCGCAAAACCACGGGCTTGAGCTTGCGTGCGAGGCGGCGAGCCAGGGCGGGATCGTTTCCTTGGCGGAGCGGCTTTTCGAAACGGTCGAGGAAGGCTTCGCGAGGGCCGAGGTAGTGGGGCAAGGCAAAGTGCATGATCGACCAGAGATCCTGCAACGAGTTCTCCACCGGCGTTCCCGAGAGGGCGAAACGCAATCGCGCCCTCAAGCCATGGGCCGCTTTAGTGATTCGGGCCTTGGGATTCTTGATCTGCTGAGCCTCATCCAATACCGCAATCTCAAATTCGCAGGCCCGGAATTTGTCGGCATCGATCCGCAAGATGGCATAACTGGTCACGACCAGATCAGCCTTCGGAACGGCCCCGCGATCCCCGCCGAGATGGGTCGCAACCGTCAAACCAGGGACCCATTTGGTAGCCTCGGCGACCCAGTTTGAAACGAGCGATGACGGGCAGACCACAAGAGCCCGCCCTCCGTGATGCTCGATGAAAGTCAGGGTCTGCAGGGTTTTCCCCAGCCCCATATCGTCGGCTAAAATCCCCCCCATGCCCAGGCGGGCCAGCCTGGTCAACCATCGAACTCCCTCGGCCTGATAGGGTCGGAGCACCTTGGAAAGATCCAGCGAAATCTCCTCGTCCTTGGGCACCGTCATGCCAAAGTCCCGCGCACTTGCCTTGAGAAATGCCGCCTGCCGGGCATCCACCTCGAAGACTCCCGGAGCATTTTGGCGGGCCTCTGAATCGGCCAAGCTCTCACTGACCTCCTCGAGAAACTCCCCATCAATGACCGCAATCTTTCCCTGACCAAAGGGCTGCTCAACGCTCCCCATTCTCAGCATGCGCTGGATCTGGTCGGCAGGAAGCTCCGTCCCCCCGGCATGGTAGCGGGTCCCGACCGCAAACCAATCACGCCCGCTTTCCTGCCAATCCCACTCGGGCTTGACTGCCACCACCTGAGCTGCAGCAGCCTGAAAACGCTCTCCCTTGTCCACTCTCCAGTCCGCCGGAAATTCCGCAAACGCATGAAACTTGAGAATTTTCTCACGCTCCCGCAAGGCCATTCGACCACCCCGCGCGGGCCCTTCGAAGCCCCAATCGCGGAAAAATTCCACCACGGCATTTTCACGCGACAGACTGGTGAGCAGCCGCCCGACCACCTGGGCTTCGCCATCCTGACACGACGCCTTCCGGCCCTCATAACGAAATTCCAATCGCGCTTCGAGATGCCGCAGCGACCCTTCCAGAACCACCGTGACCTCTGGCACTCCTTCTTCCGGCAGCCCTTCCCAAAGCGGACCGGGCACCTCAAACCACAACTCCAAGTCCGCGAGGATCCGTCGCGCCTCGACCGCCGAGACCCGCAAGCCGGAGGTCAACAGCGAATGATAGCGCGATGGCAAGGCGGGAGCCAACGGACGAAAAACGCCATCCGTAAGCTGCCATCGCCCGAGATTGCCCGGAACCACCGAGAGGCGCTCACCCTGGAGGCGAATTTCGCGGCGCACCACTTGCGACTCCACGCAAGCCGGTTCCTTTTTTCCGAACCACACCCGAGGGTGCCCAACCAATCCCTCAAGCAAGCGAACAAACGATTCACGATCGAGATTGACCACCCCGGGCGGCTCGGCAGGGAAAAGCTCACGCAAGGCCTGCCAAAGCTCCTCGTCGTGACTATCGAGAAGGTATTCTCCGTCGGGCACTGCCGAAAGAAGGGTTTCCTCGCCCTCAATCACCGCACCAAAGCCGGTCATGAGCGATCCCCTTTCCCAACCGGTCTCAACCTTCAAGGGCAGCATCACCTGCATCGCCAACGGGGTCCCGTTCTCCGCCAACCCAGGCCATCGATCGCCCACCGCTTGCTCCATCGCCGGGAGGCGCTCGCGCTGACTAGGATCGATGACCTCAAGCCCCAGCGCCATGACATGGGCGCAGACCCGTCCGTCTTTTCGCACCATGAGACAGGTGCAGCGATTTTCGACATGGGTCCGCGAGATCAGTTCCATGCTGACCGTTTTCATGCGACCTCCCACCCGCAATTCACCGGACAGGACACCATCGCGATACTCGGCCGATTGAACGCCGCCCTCGCGGTGAATCGCACGAGCTTTCTTCATCTCGACGTGTCCCCCGAGATCCATCAAAAGATCGCGGGTGAGCTCAAGATGACTCATCGCTTAAAGCTTCGCTGATCAATCGAGATGCAGGTGGGTGGGCACCGCCACCACCTCCATGCCCGCCTTGCGCGCCCCCTCGATCCCGGCACGGGCATCTTCAAAAACAACGCAGTCCGCCGGAGCCACCCCGAGCCGCTTTGCCGCCTCCAGAAAAATATCGGGAGCTGGCTTACCGCGGGAAACCTCGCTACTCGTCACCACTTCATCGAACCAATCCGAAATCCCCAAAGTCTGCAGGGTCTTTTCAACCACTTCGCGCGATCCCCCGCTGGCCACCGCCATGGGAACACGGCCGCGATACTCCTCGGCAATCGAGGCAATCGAAGGAATCAATTCCAGCGAATCGAGACTCTTCAGAAAGTGACGCTTCTTCGCCGATGCCACCCGGTCGGGGTTCAAGGAGAGCCCTTGTTCACCATTGATGATGGCAACGATATCACGAGTCGGCCGACCTCCCATGGCATAAAAGACGTCCTCCGGAAACACCACCCCTTTTCCATGCTCGGCAAGAGCAGCACACCAAGCCTTGAAGTGCGCCGGCATGGAATCGACAAGAGTCCCATCAAGGTCGAAGATCAAGGCCTGGAAGTTGACGGAGGGAATCTTTAACTCAAATTGACTCATGCTCGCCGGGGGGATGACGCAAAGAATGGCCCATGACAAGTCGCAATCTCGCCCATCTCAAAACAGGCAGAGCCCGACTTATTTCGACCACCTGATTTCCTGATCGCGATAGGTGCCGACGGCCACCATTTTGGTCTCCGTCGTCTCGTTGACAAAGTTCACCGACCCTTCAATCACGACCCCCTCCTGAAAGCTCACCGGGCCGGAAACGCACAGTTCATCGGCCCCGATCAAGGAGGGCTGACCCAAACCCTCAAGGGCATCCACCAGCTTATACTCGTCGGAAAACTTCACCACCGGAGGACGGCCCGTGCGCGCCGCTGCCAGTTGGACCCGTCCATCCTCGCCCACCACGTAGGCATCGGATCGCAGAGCAAAAAGATCGCTTGTCCCCTTGACCGGCGCGAAGCGAGATCGGGGCACGTTGACCGCCAACGCTCCTTCGAAACACTCGATGGCCGATCCCATGGCCTGTTCGAGTTGATAGATCGGCGTGCTCGTGGGATCCCGCGGATCAACTGTCTTGGCGTTGCGGATGACCGGCAACTCCAGGACCCCGCCGCTCGCCTCCATCACCTCTTTGAGCTGTTCCAATTTGACCCAGATGTTGTTGGTGTTGAAATAACGATGGCGCTCGATGTCTTGGAAGGCATCGAGATCCTCTTCCGGACATTGCGCCACTTCGCGCAGTAGGAGGCGGCCATCCTCCCTGCGGGTGGCCAGATGCCCGCCTTTTTTGTCGGCGGCAGTCCGCCGGGTGACCTCCATCACAAAGGGCGCGTCGCCCGCAGCAAAGGCCTTCAGGAGGGTCGGATCGAGCACCGCTCCCAGGTTGTCACTATTGGAAATGAAGGCATACCTGACCCCGGCCTCCAACAGACGATCCAGCCAGCCACTCCCCGCGAGGGTGGGATAAACATCGGCATGCCCCGGCGGACACCATTCCAGCTCGGGGCTAGCCGGATGATTCACCGGCTCCAGCGTCTCCCGCTCCAACTTGGGGGCCCAGTTTTGCAGTAATTCCAAGTCGGCCGGATCACCCAGTTCGGGAACCGATTTCGCGAGATACTCACCTGTGTCGTTGCTACTCGCCTTGCTGTTCATGAGGAGGAAACGCACTTCGCCCCCGGTGGACTCGCGTAGCGAGAGAATCTGACGACCCATCAGGTCAAGAAATGACACCCCGGGCCGCACTTCGAGCAGGCTCTTGACCTTCTCCAACCCCATGCTTGTGCCCAACCCCCCATTGAGCTTGATCACCACCGTCTGAGCCAACAATTCGGGATCAAACTGTTCGTAAACCGGTAAATCTTCGTAGTCCACCACCGCATCGGCCGACACAATGGTCTCCTCCGAAATTTCGCCCCGGCTGCCGCTGGCAATCAAATGATATGCTCGCAAAAAGGCCAGTATGGCGGAGTTCATCACCCCTTTGGCTTCCATCTTTTCTCGGATTTTCTCAGCAGTTTCGTTCATCAGCAACTCGGTCTTTTCTGTGGCGCGACCATCCACAGCACCCGTCGCATTGCAATGACATAAAATTTGGCACGAAGATTGCTGATGGTCCTTTACTCGTCGGCAGATCGGGTTATCTCTAGGCCACATTCATGGCCGAGGCCTCCCTCCATCAATCGCTCTCCCAGCAGCAAACACTGGCGCCGCAGATGCGTCAAAGCCTGGAGATTCTTCAAGCCAACACTCTCGAGTTGAGCCAGCTCATCAATCAGGTGCTCGAGCTCAATCCGGTCCTCGAAGACGTCACCGAGCACGAGTCACTTGATCAGCTAGTCGAAAACGAATCGCCTGATGCTGAAAAATACGACGATTGGCAAGACAGCTACGATGACGACCTCCGCGAACTTGCCATCATGGAGCGACGCAACCAACGCCTTGGCACAGATGACGTGGAGGCACGAGAACACTTCTACAACTCGATCGTCGCTCCTCTCACCCTGCAGGAGCACCTCAACGCGCAGATCCGCGAAAGTGGTCTCACCGCTCGAGAGCGCGCCGACGCCGAGGTCGTGATTGGCAATCTGACCGACCATGGATACCTCGACACCCCGCTGGAGACCCTCGCCACCAAACTCCAGATCCCCCTTCCCCGGCTGGAAAATGCCCTTGCCATCATCCAGAGCCTCGATCCTCCCGGTGTCGGGGCCTCCGACCTGCGTGAATGCCTTCTTCTCCAACTCGATGCTCTCGGGATCGGCAACGGACTGGAGGCGGAGATCGTCGACGAGTATCTCGACGAAGTGGCCCGTAACCATTGCCCACAGCTCGCCAAAAGACTCCACCTGCCCCTAGAAACGATCACGGTCGCCGTCGACAATATCCGCATGCTCGACCCCTCCCCGGGTTCCCGCTTCAATCATCACGGAAATCCCTACGTCCAACCCGACGTCGAAATCCGATCGACCGGCGACGGCACGTGGGAGGCCGAACTGACCGGCAGCTACCTCCCCCGACTCCGCATCAACGATCACTACAAGGACCTGCTTTCGGGTTCGAGCGACGACCGCAAGACCCGCAACTACCTCCGCAACCAGATTCGCGACGGGCGCGCCGTCATTCGGGCCGTCGACCAACGGCAGGAAACCATCCTCGCCATCGCCCGCGAGATCATCGCCCGCCAGCAACCGTTTCTCGCAAAGGGAAGCCGCCATCTCAAACCAATGACCATGAGCGACATCGCCGATGTCATCGGGGTGCACCCCACCACGGTCTCCCGCGCCGTGGGCGGCAAATACATCGACACCCCACACGGCCTCATGGAAATGCGCAAATTCTTTGCCACGGGATACCACACCTCAGACGGGAGTGATGTTTCCAATGAAGGAGTGCGCGAGGCCATTCATGACCTCATCCAGCACGAGGAGCCCTCGCGCCCCCTCTCCGACTCCAAACTGGAGAAGCTCCTCAGTGAACAAGGCATCAGGGTGGCCCGCCGCACCGTGGCCAAATACCGGGAGCAACTCGGCATCCTCCCCTCCCATCTCCGCAAGAAATACTAGCGCGACCGCCGGACCACGCTAGGGTCGGGACATGACGAGCGACGATCTCCGCAAAGCCCTCTCCCAAGTCAAATACCCCGGCTTCTCCCGCGACATCGTGTCATTTGGCCTCGTCCGGGAATGCCGAATCGAAGACGGCGGTGCCCTCGTCAAGCTCCAGATCCAGACCCGCGACTCCGCCATCCCCCAGCAGATCTTCAAGGACTGTCACGCCGTCCTCGACCCCCTCATCGGTGACCCCGGCAAGGTCCGCGTGGAAATTGAAATCAAAGACCCGCCTTCGACGACCGAAACTTCCACCGGCACCACTTCCCTCCCCGGTGTCAAACGTATCATCGCGGTCGGCTCCGGAAAAGGCGGCGTGGGCAAATCCACTGTTTCGAGCAACCTCGCCATCGCCCTGTCCCAAACCGGCCTCAAGGTGGGCTTGCTCGACTGCGACCTCTACGGCCCCTCCATCCCGCTCATGCTCGGGGTTCCCCACCTTCAGCCACAAGCCGATGCCCAAGACCGCATCATTCCCATTGAAGCCCACGGGCTGAAGCTGATGTCGATGGGCTTTCTCCTCGGCGACAACTCCCCGGTGATCGTCCGTGGCCCTCTCGCCAATCGTTACACCCAACAATTTCTCCAACAGGTGGCCTGGGGCGATCTCGACGTCCTCGTCCTCGACCTCCCGCCCGGCACCGGCGACATTCAGCTCACCTTGGTGCAAACCGTTTCCCTCGACGGAGCCATCATCGTCACCACCCCGCAGGAGGTCGCGATGATCGATGCCCGCAAGGCGGTCTCGATGTTTGCCAATTCGGGCATGGTTCAATTTAAGAACCTGTTCACAGGCGTTGAAACGCGCGATTACAAACGCGCGACCACCGCGCAAAAATGTGTGCGTGCGGGTGGTAAACATAACGATTTGGACAACGTTGGGTATACGGCACGCCACCATACATTTTTCGAAATGCTGGGGAATTTCAGCTTTGGTGATTATTTCAAATCCGAGGCGATCCCATTTGCATGGGAATTGGTAACCAAAGAACTGGATATTCCCAAAGATAAACTTTTGGTCACGGTCTATCATACCGATGATGAGGCCGCGGATATGTGGAAAAAGGTTGCGGGCCTGTCTGATGATCGCATCATCCGCATCGCAACGAATGACAATTTCTGGATGATGGGTCCGACGGGCCCCTGTGGCCCATGTACCGAAATCTTTTATGATCATGGCGAAAGCTTTTGGGGCGGTCCTCCCGGTTCGCCCGACGAAGACGGGGATCGTTTTATCGAGATTTGGAACC
>JALQTQ010000168.1 GCA_023263995.1 Akkermansiaceae bacterium
CGCCCTCCGGTCTTTTCGCCAAGCATTGGGCGGAGGACGTGACGACATCCACCGCAGCCTCATCGAGGCCATGATCAGCGCCAAGAAGTCTCCGGCCGACATCGAAGCCGAAGCCCGGCGATACCTCGCCGCCTTCCCATCCCGCGAAGACCGCCTGGCACCCCTGGCCCGCGCGGCCCAAGCCGCTGCGGACGCTGGTGATTCCGCTCGTGCGCTCGCCATCGCCGAAGACGTTCTTCGGCAAAACCCCGCCTTTCCCGACTTGGCCCGCGCTTACGTCCGCTGGTGCGGCGACAGCCACCAGCGCGCCGAGAGCGGACTTCTGAAATTAATTTCGCAAATTCCGGACCGAGCCGCCCCGCTGCGCGGTGCCCTCGCCTTGGACGTCTACCGCGACCGCCTCGAAGAACTGGGCAAAGCTCGCCAGATGGCCTATCAATACCTTGCTTCTCCAGGTGAGGACGGTTGGGCTGAACCGATCGTCCGCTTCCTGCTCGACTCTGCGACCGGAGAGGAAACCTTCCGCAAGGACCTCGAGGTCATCGTGGACTCGGCTCGGGCTTTTCCCCATCTTCCTTCCTTCCAACAACAGCTCTGGAAGAACGAACCAAAGGACAAGAACCTCCGGCCTCTCTGGCAAAACGCAAAACGGATCAGCCTCAACGATCCTTTCACCAAACTCTGGCAGGGCATTCAAGAGAACGGCGGCAAGTCGGGGCGCTGCTGTCAGCAACTGTTGGAAGGCAAACTCACCAGGGAACAACGTCGCCTCGTCCTGGGACGACTCGCCTACGTCTACCGTCACCACCTCGGTGGCAAATCGCGCGCCACCGCCGTCCGCCACTATGAAAAACTCTGCCAGGAGTTCCCCAAGGACCTCCCCGCCGCCGAACAATGGCTCGAGGCCGCAGGACATGCCGAAGAAAAGGATCAGACGTCCATGAAAATCGCGGCCGCCAAGCATCTCCTCTCGCTCCCTCCCACTCCAGTCTCGCACGAAACCTGGTTCCGCCTGGTGGAGACCAAAGACGAGGCTATCATCCGATCGGCCCTTCCCTGGATCAAGAAGTCGGCGGCCCAAAGCGCCCAACCTTCCCATCAGGCCACCCGGATCGGCGACGTCCTCAACGAGGTGGGCCTGAAAGCAGAGGCCCTGGCATGGTGGAAGGACCATCTGAACCGCCTCCCTCGCGATCCGGAATCGGTGTCCTGCGCCCTCCGAGTCGCCTCCACCCTGGAATCGCCCCAAGCCATTGCCTTTCTCGAAGGTCAGCTCCAGAGGCAGCCGCAATTCCACGGCCCCTATTCCGCCGAACTGGCCAACCTGCACTTCCGTGCCGGTGATCTTGATCTCATGGCCGCCGTGCTCGAGAAATCCCGCAAGGAGGCTGACACCACCCCCTTCCGCTCGTGGGGCATGGGTGAATGGCCCGCCCGGTCGTGGCTGGAAACCGTCCGAAACGACAAGGAATGGCCCCAGGAAAAGAAGGACCGCATTTTCACCCTCATCCGCGATCTCAAACTCGGCCGCCTCAGCGCCGAGGCCGGCCTGGAACTGCTGGCCCGCGCTCCCAAGTCACTCGACCGCCTCCTCCAAGCCCAGGAGCTGATCGAACAAGCGGACCGCCATTATGAATCATGGCGTCGCCTCTATCCTTACGCCCAGGCCGCCGTGGCCCGGGAAGATTTCCACCTTGCGGTCGCCATCCTCAACGGCCTCCTTCACACCATCCGTTCGGTCGGCAACAATGAGCTCACCGCAGCCCGCAGCCTCCTCCGCAAGGCCTACAGCGAGATGGGCAACTTCGGAGCCGACATTCCCGCCGACAGCCCGATCGCTCCGCTCCTGCAGATCATCTTGCACCAGCGACTCGGCGACAACGACCTTGCCGAGCAGGCGTACTACAAAAACAAAAACCTCTTCGACCAACACCGCGATGACCTCCCGGTGGAACTCCTGCTTTTTGGAGCCGGCCTTCACATCGAACAAGGCACCCCGGAGGACCACGAGCGCGCCGAGGATCTCCTGCGCGGGTGGCTCGTGAAATTCGGTGAATCGGAAAAGATCGACATCCGCGACAAGTCCCGCGTCCAACTCCTCCTCGCCCGCAACTACCAACGGGCCAGTCAATATGACATCGCCCGGGCCGAGTTCACCACCGTTCTCAACCTCTACGAGGACCAACCCGAGGCCTCGGAAGCTCGCTTCGGCATTGGAGAAACCTACATGGCCCAGCGCGTCTATGACCAAGCCACCGAGATCTTCACCGACCTCGCGGAACACCCCAACCCCGCCATCTCCCTGCGCGCCAACTTCCTCCTCGGCGTGCTCGCCATCCGGCAGGACGACAACGAACAGGCCCGCCGGATTTTCCTCGCGGTGCTCGAACAAGCACCCGACACCGAACTCGCCAACGAAACCCTCTTCAATCTAGCCGAGGTCTACGGCATCGAACAACGCTTCCTGACTCAGCTTGAAACCCTCCGCACGGTGGGCCGCCTCGGACACGAGTCGAAACAATGGCACACTCCCGGGAAAGCCCTGTCAGTTGTAGTGCAGGACCCCGACCTCGGCATCAGCCGCGGGGACACCCGCATTCCTGTTCTCGTCCGAACCGAGCCCGGAAACGATCTCGAAACATCCTTCCTCACCAGTGGCGGAGCCGGCAAGGGCATCTTCCTCACCGAGTTCCCCACCATCCTCGGCGAAGCCAAGCCCGGAGACGGCATCCTTCAAGTCACCGGCGGCGACATCATCACCGTGGATTACCCCGAGGACTTCAAAGAGCAATTCCAGTTCGAATTCCTCAGCAAGACCCGCTTGCGGATCGCATCCGACGGAGCCCTTGAGGTCGCCAGCAGCGAAATCATCAATTCCGATGACGCAACCTTCACTGAAACCCTCAAAAAGGAATTGGCCGAGAAAAAAGAGGAACAAACCCGCTCGGCCGCCCGCCCCAAGGATCAGGTCAAACCGGGAAACCTCATCTACCTTCAGGTCAAGGACGGCGACCGCGACCAGACGGCCGATCCCGACAAGGTGGCGGTGAAACTGGCCACCTCCAGCGGCGACGAGGTGAGCCTCATGATCGAGGAAGAAAGCCCGCACGGCGGCGTCTTCCTCGGCCTCGCCCGCACTGGGGAACTGCCCGCCGGAGCACGCGCGTCCGATTCTGCCCTTGACCACAGCCCCCTCCTGGCCATCGACCATTCCCCCGACACGGCCTGGCGCAGCCAACCCGACGGAGCCGCACCCAAGCTGCTCTCGGTCGACATGAAGGAACTGCGTCCCACCGAAACGGTCACCCTGATCTCCCCACAGGCCGAGGACGAAGCCCCCGTTCGCATGACCGTCCGCGGCAGTCACGATGGCCGCTTCTGGTTCAACCTCGCCTCCTTCCCACCCTCCCCGGAGGCCCCGAAACTGGCCCTCAACGATGACGCCATGACCTTGCGGGTCTATCAAACCCCCGCCAAGAACCTGCAGGAAAACTACTCCTGGAAGGACCTCGTGGATCTCGCCGGAAAGGTCGAACCCAGCGAGACCACAAAGGTCGACACCCTCTCTTGGACCGCCCCCGATGAAACGACCGAGGCCTTCTTCCTCCTCTGGTCCGGGCCCTTCGTCCAAGAACGGGACGGGGCCGTCCGCCTTGAAATCGCCGGACGCAACACCGCGGTGATGTTCAACGGACAGCTCGAGCTTCCCGTCGCCCCCGGCGAGCAGAGCGTCGACCTCTTCGTCCCGGCCGGTCTGCACGAACTCGTGGTCTTCTCCCTCGCCGGTCCCGAAAACCCCACCGCCGGGGCCCGACTCGCACGTGAAAACCGCCGGTCTTCCAACGTGGTCACCCGCTCCTTCAAGGCCTCAGACTTCGACCCCGCTTCCGCTCCGGACCTGAGGACATTCACCCCCCCGCCCCGGCCGGTGATGACCCGAGAGAAAAACCGTTGGACCCTCACCATGCCCCCTCACGAGCTTCGCTTCATCGACTTCGAGTTCCTCGAATACCGTGGCGAGGCCATCGCCGTCAGCAACGTGGAAATCTCCGGAGGGGGCACCCGGCATATCCCCCCGGCCGCCGATGTCCTCGAACTGGCTAGCAACGACATCCTCGAACTTGCTCCGGGCGATAAGATCACCGTTTCCTACCTCGATGAACTCACGGCCGGAGCACGCCAACGAAACCGCCTCCTCACCCGGTCCCTCACCGCGACCTACCACAACGGCGATGTCACCCCCATCAGCTACGACTTCACCCGGACGGGCAACGGCTCCCTCAAGGGATCCCGCAAGGAACTCCTGCGGATCGAACCAGGTGAACGCATCGTGGCCGAGGTCGTTGACTTCGACTGCGACACCGGACTCGACAAGGACTCGGTCGAGATCGAGGTCCAAGTCAACTCCAACCCGTCCGCACGCTACCTTGCCATCGAGTCAGGACCTTCCACCGGCATCTTCCGAGCCGAGATTGAAACGTCCGCGGATTCAGCCGACGGCCGTATTACGGTGAAGCAAGGCGACAAGGTCTACCTTCGCTACCGCGATGCCCAGAACACCTTCCCCGGCCACGCCTTCGAACGCGAGGCCGTGGTCTTCGTCAATGAACCAACCGAAGCCCGGATTCAGATCGTCGACAGTGAAACTCCGGTCGACGGAGCCCCTCGGTTCATTCCGGTCGAAGGAGAGCGCGGCGAAAACCACGTCGGTAAAATCGAATACCGTCTCCCACTCACCGTGGAAGTCATCGACCCCGACCAGGCCCGGGACTCGCGAAGCACTGTTCTGGTCGATGTCATCACCAGCCAGGGTGCCACCGTTCAGGTCGAGTGCGTTCTTTCCCGCTCTTTTGCGGCGCCCGACGAGGCCCTTGCCGAGGCCCCCAACGCAGCGCTTCTCGAAGGACGATTCGTCGGGCAAATCCCCCTCCTCCTCGGATCACCCGGCAGCACCGCCCCGATTCCAGAGGACGGCACCCTGCCTCGTGGCGGCCTTGGCAAGGTCATCCTTCCGGAAAAGCAAGCCCCCGGATCGTTCCTCGAGGACGGTTTAGAAGATCGCGCCACGACCCTCAACGTCCTCAATGTCATCGGAACCGACACCCTGACTGCCCGCTACACCGACACCTCACGCCCCGATGGCACCCAAGCCGAACTGCCAGCCAAGGCCGCCCTCTTTTCCGCCGCCACCCTTGCCATCACCGACGAGGAATACCTGGATCCGGCCGAGTTGGTCCACGTCGGCAAGAAGATCTTTCTCCGCCTCGAAGATCCCGACCTCGATCTCAGCGACAAGCGGGAACGCGCCCTGGTTCGGATCAAGACTGCCAGTGGCGAAGACGAGACGATCGAACTGGAGGAAACCCTTTCCCACAGCGGCATCTTCGCCTCATCCTTCCCACTGCAGGCCGCCGACCAGCCCGCCAGCGGAAATTTTGCAGGATCGATCGAATGCTTCTTCGGTGATGAGATCACCGTGGGCTACCTTGACAACGTCATCCAAACGCCTGACGGCCAGCCGATCATTGAACAAGTGATCCCGGTGGCAGTGGGAACCGACGGCATCATGACCGCCTTTAGCAAGATCTACAAAAGCGAGGACCTCGCCATCCAGACCCGCTTCCACATCGCCGAAAGCTATTTCGAGCTCTTCAAGAGCCAGCGCAAACTCAAGCAGGATGAGGAGGCCGCGGAAGCCTTGGCGGCGGGACGCCGGGTCCTACGGGAATTGCGCGACGAATACCCCAACCGAAAATACGCCCCCCGGATCGCCTACCTGCTCGGCCAGTTCGCGCAGGAGATGCAGGCGTGGGACGAGGCCATCGCAGCCTACCGCTCCATCGTCCGCAACTTCCCCGAACACAACCTTGCCCCGGACTCGCAATACAAGCTCGGCCAATGCCACGAAGAAGCTGGCGAACTCGACGAAGCCCTCGAAGCCTACGTCACCCTCGCCGGCACTTACCCCAAGAGCCCGCTCATCGCCAACGTCATGCTGCGCATCAACGAGCACTTCTACACCCGGGAAGACTTTGCCGTGGCGGCCTCGGTCGGGGAGAAATTCCTCGAACGCTTCCCCAATCACGAGTGGACTCCGAAGATGGCTTTCCGCATCGGACAGTGCCACTACAAGCAGGAGGAGTATCTCAAGGGAGGCAAGGCCTTCGACGCCTTCGTGAAGCGCTTTCCCGAGCAGGAGCTCACCGCCCAGGCCCTCTTCTGGGCTGGCGAAAGCTACCGCATGGGCAAGGACATCTCCAATGCCTTCCGGAGATACAACCGCTGCCGGTGGGACTTTCCGGAAAGTGATGCCGCCAAGTATTCCCGCGGCCGCCTCGCCCTCCCTGAACTGCTCGCCCAGTTCGAAAAAGAAGCCAATCTGAACGAATAACAACCATGCCATCCATTTCCGCGAACTCCGGTTTCTTCGAAAGCGGGGCCCTCAAGCTGCTCCTTGAAGGCGGCCCCTTCATGTGGCCTCTCCTCGCCCTCCTGATCATGACCGTTGCCGTCATCATCGAACGCTATCGCAGCCTCAAGCTGCTCGACACCAACGCGGATGCCCTGCGAGAGAAAGTCGTCGACCTTCTTTCCAACGACCAGGTCGAGGAATCGCTGAAGCTCTGCGATGCTGCCCGTGGACCGGTCCCCGCCATCCTCTCGAACGGGCTGCGGAAATACCTCGTTCTCCGCCGCCTTAATTACGACCAGGCCCAACTGGAGCAGCAGGTGGTCAAGAGCATGGAAAACTACGGGGTGAACATCGTGGCCACCCTGGAACGCCACCTCCCCATCCTCGCCACCATTGCCTCGGTGGCTCCCATGCTCGGCTTTCTGGGAACAGTCCAGGGAATGATCGTGGCCTTCGGTGACATCGAGGCCAACATCGGACAGCAGAATATCGTGCAGGCCGCTGCATCCGGGATCCGGGTCGCCCTGCTCACCACCGCCTTTGGCCTGCTCGTGGGCATCCCGGCCTACATGGCCTTCAACTACTTCACCGGCCTGATCAACAACTTCGTCCTCGAAGTCGAGTCATCAGCCGCGGAGTTGATCGAGGTGGTCTCGCTCCGGCTCACCCTCGATCAGAGCGACTCATGAAACTGCAACGCCGCAAACTTCTGGTCGATCCGCCCGCCAGCGCGAGTTCGGACATCGCCTTCATCCTCATCATCTTCTTTCTCGTCTGCGCCGCCGTGCAACCGGAGTCCGGCATTGCCCAGGTCCTGCCCAAAACGGAAGAAAAGACCGACAAGCGGGACCAGAGCCAGAACATCGAGGTCTCCATCACGCCGACCGGTGTCGTCCTGAACGATAGTCCGCTCAAACTCCCGGAATTCGCCCGCCGCCTCACCGCTTCCCTCCAGCAGAAAACGCGGGAAGCTGACCGCATCGTCACCGTGAAGAGTGCCCCCAGCACCCCCTACCCGCTCTGGATCGAGGTTTCCCAGATCATTGAAAAGGCCGGAGGCATCCTCACCCTTGAACTGGAATCTGAACGAGTCATCAACGTGGAATGAAAATCCAACGAAAGAAGCTCACCGCCTCCATCCCCGCCTTCGCGATGGGAGACATCGGAGATCGGAAGAGCGTC
>JALQTQ010000169.1 GCA_023263995.1 Akkermansiaceae bacterium
GGGTGTCCCCGCCTTTCGGGTTTTTCACCAAGGGCGTGTAGTGGACGTCTCCCCCGGCCACCCGGTCAGCATAGTCGGCCAGGAGGGATTCCAAGTTCACCTCGGTGACCCGCCACGGAAGGTCGGTTGAGGTCCGTTGCAGATTGACCCCTACCTCGGCGGCCTTTCCCCCGGCCTCGTCCTGAACGTGCGCAATGAAGGCAGCGGTGAGCTCGCGATGAAACATGGCCTGCAAAGGCTTACGCGGACGAAGTCGGTAACGCGCTTCCTCAAAAATAATACACAAGCCCGCGATCTTGGCATCAGACACCCGAGCGGAATCGACGAAGGACTTGGCATCATCGAATTTCTGCTCCAAGGCAGCTTGCAGAAAGACGTGGGTGATACCGAGAGCATCGGGCAGGACCCCATTTTCCGCCTTCCCTCCCGGGAGGGTGATTTGATCGACTCCCCAGGTGCCGTTCTTGCCACGGAGGAGGTCGAAGTAAATGCGAGAGGGATCGGGTCCCTCCAGATTGAGGGCCCAGCGGGAGCGCCGGTTGGCCTCGAGTTCGCCGATTTCCATCACCGGATTAACGGCATGGAGGCGGAAATCTCCTTTTACCGCGAGGTTTTGCAGGCCAGCGAGCTGTGATTCGTCGAGGGCCTTGCGACCGATGAGGGTGGTGGCTTGTTTGACGTCGGACTCTTCCAAGGAAGCCCCGATCTTACGCACGAGCACCTCGGGATCGAACTCCACCAGTCCCATCCCGGCCGCCACCAGTAATTCCTCAGGAGTGGGTGGGGGCATGCGGTTGTCGACAACTTTCGGCGGCTCTGGCTCGGCATCGAAAGGGTTCAGCGGTTTCGCTTCCCCGATCAACGGCGCGGGCGGAGCGTCAAAGGGCTCATTTTCCGCAATCGGCTCCGGCTCCGGCTCCGGCTCTTGGCCTGGCCCGGCGGTGGGGTCGCCGTTGGGCGAACTGATGAGGAGAAAGACTCCAGTCCCCAAGGCTGCGGCCACCGCGAAGGCCACTCCCACCATCATCCCAAAATGAGAACGGGGTTCGTAGGATTCGAAGGTGTTCATGGCGGACGGAGCAGATCAATCGGTGCGATCCTTGATACGCGGGATGGCGGGGAAAGTCACGATCCAACTTGAGTTACCCCGGATCACCCGAAGTTTGGTCTCATTGACGGCAGCATTGGCGACGATGCGAAGGTAAAAATCCTGATCGCTCTGGATGCGGACCCCGTTGATATCAAGAATGAGGTCATTGGGCCGGATTCCCTTTTGCGCGGCGATGCTACCGGGGAGGACTTGTCGGACCAAAACCCCCCGGGGCATGCGGGAATAGGACCGGAAATCGCGCACGATCAGGCCCACCGTCTGGAGGATGGCTTCGTCCGAAGCCAGGCGGCCACTCTCTGCAAGCTGCTCCGGTTCGCCGAAGGGATCGGCCTCGCCCACTTCGGCGGTGAGTTCCAGAAACTGGTTTCCCCGCCACACTCGGAGGGGAACCTTGGATCCGACCTCCGAACGCTGCAGGCGATTGAGGAAACCTTGCGTGGTCCGGACGGGCTCGCCCTTGTAAACTGAGACGATGTCGTAGGGCTCCAAGCCAGCCTTTTCGGCCGGAGACCCCGGGGACACCCCCCAGACCACCACCCCCTCACCCTCGTAGTTCAGCACGCTCTTGAAATAATTATTCAAATCGCGGGCCTCCAGCCCGAGGTATCCGTGCACCGGACGCCCCTTGTCGAGGATGTAGCGCATGGTGCGTTCGACGTCGTTGGAGGGGATGGAAAAACCAATCCCCTGGAAGCCGGGATTTTCCTGATCCTCGCTATAAATCGAGGCATTGATCGCGATGATCTCACCGAGGTGATTGAGGAGAGGGCCACCGGAGTTTCCGGGGTTGATCGCGGCGTCGGTCTGAAAAAGATCCCGCTGACCGTCGGAGAGGGAGCGGTCGCGGGCCGAAATCCGCCCCACTGTGACTGACTCCCCGAGCCCGAAGGGATTGCCCACCGCGATGGCAAGCTGGCCAACCCGAACTTGGTCTGAATCCCCAAACTTCAAAGCGGTGAATTTTTCTCCGTCCTCGGCCTTCACCCGGAGCACCGCAATGTCGAGCAGCTTGTCTGAACTGATCAGGGTGGCCGGGAGCGAACGACCGTCGTGTAAAGTGACGCGGATACGCTGGTGGCCCTCGATGACATGGTGGTTGGTGATGACGTGTCCTTCTTCCGACACGATGACTCCGGAGCCGAGGCCCGGTGTGACTCGGTTGCGTTCGTAAATGCGGCCCCGGTAAGGGTCGAGAATGCGTTCCCGCTTGAGGATCTCGGTGTCGATACTGACCACCGCCGGCGTGACCCGCTCGACCAGCGCCACCATTTCCTCATTGGCCCGGATCAACCCGGGGACTTCGCCTGGCTCCATGGCCGGCTTGGCTTGCAAGGTGGCGTGCTCAGGAGCAAACTGGCCGTCTTCACTTCCTCCCCAAAGACCGAAGATGGGCTGGCCCGACCGCCAAGCCCGATAGACGTGCACAGAGGCAAAGGCGGTGACAAAGACCGCAGCCAGCACCAGGAATCGTTTGATCGTCTCGTTCATCGGTGTTTTCTACAATCACACCATAGCCGGTGAGGACCCCTTGTCATCACCCGACCGGTTTCGTTTGAAGAAGCGATACCCCGCCGGTGATTTTTTTCCCCGGACTCCCGAAAGGCCAATTGAGCCACGCCGTCTCCGATCACTCGGTGGTGAAACAACTCGCGGGGAGTCCTTCACCATTGACGAGATTGGCTCCCTCGGGATTGGACGCCCAAGCGTAGCGGGCCTTGACCGGATCTTTCAGACCGTCGTGGGACAAAACCACCGTTTCGCCATCGATCAGGGCCTGAGCCCAATGCCACTTCCCATCGGCTCCGGCGATCTCAAAGCGCTTGAGCTTCTGACCATCGCGCGACTTCAGGCCCTCGGCGTGATCGAAAGAAAGGACGAGAGTGCCGTCCTTTTTCTCCATCCCGGAATAGAGGGGGCCGGAAACGATCAGGTCGGCCTTGCGGTAGTCTTGCTTGAGCGCCCAGCGGGCTAGCCGGGCCCCGACGTCCTGTTTGTTTTTGGGGTGGATGTCGCGGGAGTCCCCGATATCGTTGATCACGGCCATGCCACCGTGCGGGATGGACTTCAAGGCGCGTCGCATTTCGTCCTGCACCACCACCCAGTCACTTTCCACGCCGGGCTCGGTGGTGGGCTCGCGGAAGTTGGCCAGTTGGACCCAGTAGAAAGAGAGGTCGTATCCCCAGCGCTGACGCCAATCGGAAACGAGGCAGCCGAGAAGCTCTTCATAGTGGGAAGCCGTAGGCGGGCGGGCATTCGACTCGCCCTGATACCAGATCGCGCCGCGAGTGCCATAGCCCACGATCGGGGCGATGGTCCCGTGAAAGATGGTCGATGGCATCGAGGGATCCTTTCCGGGGTGACCTGGCTTCCGGGGAGGACGAGGCTTGCGACTCTGCTTGTCCTTTTCCCACTTGGCGAGGTTTTCTTGGTAAGCTCTCAGCTGATTCCGGAAATTCGCCTCGGCCTGGTCAGCATTGAAGCCTTGGCTTGCCTGGGCTTTTTTCGCAAGGAGCTGCTTTCCGATCGGAAGCTGCGCAAGAGCTTCCTCGCTGGTGAAAGCCTCGACCGGTTTGCCACCCCAAGCGCATTCGATCACTCCGACCGGCACCCCGAGCTTGGCCCGGAGTTGCTTGGCAAAGTAATAACCCACCGCAGTGAAGGAGCCGGTATTTTCCGGTCCGGTGGTTTTCCATGCTCCCTGCCAGTCCTTTTGCGGAGCGAGTTCGGCGACGTTGGCCGAAACAAAAACGCGGAGATGCGGGTCTTGAGCGGACGCAATTTCCTCGTTGGCCCCGGCCGAGTTGGCCACCCGCCATTCCATGTTCGACTGTCCCGAAGCCAGCCAAACTTCCCCGACCAGGACATCTTTGATCACTTTTTTTTCGGCGGCCGCCTCGATGACAAGATCAGCAGCAGTGTCACTGGCCTTCAGGCCCTTCAATCGCACCATCCAGTCCCCCTGTCCGTCGGCCTTGGTGGCATACTCCGCACCCGCAAAACGAACGGTCACCGGAGCCCCGGCTCCGGTCCATCCCCAGACGCGGGAGGTGTCGCCTTGCTGCAAGACCATCCCATCCGAAAAAAGATGGGGCAGTTTCAACTCGGCCAGTGAAGGCAGGGCCGCCAGAAGCAAGGTAAGACCGGGAAGCAATCGTTTCGTCATGGGCTCAGAGTTACGGTTCAGGAAGGACCGGTCTTTCCGCCTGTCGCCTTGCGCTGGCCGGGATCTCCTCTCATCGTTTCGTCCATGCCCTTGCTCTTTGTCATCCTCTTTTTCCCGGCACTGCTGGGAGCCCAAGACCTCGTCCCCCGACCCCGCAAAATCACGCCGGGCGATGGGCAACTTCTGGTCGATGTCCAAACCGCCGTGATCGCACCCGCCCCCCTTGCCGAGCACGCCCGCCTGATCGCCGAAGCCTTGCAAAAAACGACCGGGTTCCTGCACCGAGTCCGCACCCCGGAGCAGGTTGGTCTGATGCGCTTCAACCGCGCCATTCGCCTCTCACTCAACGGTCCAGCCAGCCCGGTCGGCGCTTACCGCCTTGAGATCACCACCGACGGCATCACCCTGAGCGCAGGAGACCAGACCGGATTGATGCACGGTGCCCAGTCCCTCGTGAACCTCCTTCCGGTTTTTGAAAAACCCCGACAACGAGCCTTCATTCTGGCCCAGGTCATCGAGGACCACCCCGAATCACCGCGCAGGGTCTTTCATCTCGACGTCGGCTCCCACCTCTACCCGACAGAAAAACTGAAAACCCTCGTCGACTGGCTCTCCTTCCACAAGATCAACGAATTCCACCTCCAGCTCAACAACAACCATGGATGGCGGCTTGAAAGCCTCGCCTATCCGCAGCTGCACGAAGTTGGGAGCGTCCGCCCCTCGACTCCGCCGTATGGTGACCGCACGGGGAGCGACTCCACTGAATACGGTGGCTACTACACGCGAGACAACCTACGGGATTTGGTCGATCACGCCCGCAAGCGGGGAGTCACGGTCGTTCCCGGCCTCTCCCTGACCACCGGGGCTTCGGCTCTCATCGCGGCCTACCCGGAACTGGGCAGCCAACCCACCAAGGTCGCTCCGGTCTGGCAGTCGGAACCCGCCGGTCTCATCGACGGGGACCAGTCGCTCGCCTTTCTCGACACCCTACTGGGCGAACTGGCGGAAATCTTCCCCGCGCCGGAGGTTCGCTTCGAAGGCCCGGAAACGGCGCTGCATGACAAGGTCCGCAAGCTCCTGACAAAACATCAACGCAAGCTTTTCCTGGCCTCCTCCCTACCCGCCACCGACCTTTCACTCTATCCTCGCCCGGCGACCGACGAATTACTGATCAATCTCAGCCGGGAAGCGGAGGGCGGATTCAATCCGGTCGGCGAAGTCTACCGGTTCCAGCCGACCCGCGACGGGGGCCAGGCCACCTTGCGCACCGAATTCGCCCACGACTTCACTAAGCTGGAATACCTTGTATTCCCGCGGATTGCGGCCTTTGCCGAGGCGACCTGGCGACCTGGCGGAAAACTGGATTACGATGATTTTCTCACTCGCATCGAGTCCTTGATGCGACGATACCGCCTGGCGGGGCTTCATCCTTCGGAAGCCTACTATCCTGCGGTGGCCCAAACGCTACATGGCACCGCGGTCCGCACCTCTCTGGAGGCCGAGCCTGAACACCCGCCCGAGCTATTGTTCGACGGAAAAGCCGAGAGCTATTACCGAAGTGCGGGCAACCCGTCACGCAACGATCACCTGACGCTGGAGTTTCCCTGGCCAGTGACCGGCTCGGTCACGGTGACCACCGGGCTTCCGGGGACCACGACCGACATCCTGGAATCGGGAGTTCTCGAGCTTTCGGCAGACGGCCGGCGATGGCACAGCACGCTCCCCCTAATCGCTGGGGCGGGCCACTTGGCCGTAGAGCAACCCACCCGCTTCGCCCGGATCCGGGCCACCGATGACCAGTCCCATCCCCTTGTTCTGCACGAGGTCGTCCTTTCCGAGCCTCTCCTTGCCCCCTTGCATGAAGAAACCCGCACCATCGAACTTCCAGTGACCAAAAAGGAAATCGAACTGAGCTTCCGGGTCGACTTCCGAGACCACCCGGAACTGCGTCCAATGGTCGTGGAAGCACGCCGCCTGTTTTTTGAACAGTGGTTACCCCTTGCCCTCAAACTGGGCGTTTCTCACTTCCCGGAGACTCCGCGGGCTTTCCACCTCACGATTCCCAAAACGGGTCTGACAGCCGACGTGGAGGTGAAACGATGGATGCTCGCGCAAATGATCCCGTGGCTGCAAGGGGAACCAAAAAATGCTCCGGCTTGGTTCCAGTCCGGCATTACCGCCCTGCTTTTGAACGACCTCCCTGCGAAGCCGGCCCGGGCCAAGAGCCTGGATGGCGGCCCAGAAAGTGCGGCTTTTCTCCAGTGGCTCGCCACCACCTACGGTGATGGTTTGTTGAGCCATGTCTCGCTCGACTGTTGCCTGGGCCGCTACCGAAAGGACCTCTGGAAAACCCTGACTCAGAAATCGCTCGAGGAACTCGCCCAAGCCTACCACGACGACCGCTGATTCCCCGGTCCTCTCCGTCTGCTTTGCCTGGGAAAGTTCCCGGAGCTTGCTTTTTGAGGCTCTTCGAGGAACCTCGAAGACCATTCGGGCTTTCGTCCGGCAGCTCAACTCCGTCCATGTTTCTCTCTCGGCTCACCCTGCTGATACGGCTTCTGGCTGCCCTCGGCACCACCGGGATCCTGAGCGGGGCCTCCCCCGTGATTTCCGAGTTCCTCGCCAGCAACGGAAATGATCTCGCCGACGAGGACGGTGACTCCAGCGACTGGATCGAGATTCACAACCCCGGGCCGGAAGCAGTCACGCTCGCCGGCTTTTTCCTGAGCGACGACCGCGCGCTGCTCCGGCGATGGATCTTTCCTGCGGGGTCATCCCTGCTTCCGGGCGAACGAATTATCGTCTTTGCCTCGGGTAAGGACCGAAATGCCGGGGAGGAATGGCATACCCATTTTGCACTCGCCGCATCGGGTGGATTCCTCGCACTGGGCGATTCCACCGGAAACTTGGTCTCGCGATTCGATGACTACCCGCCCCAACGAACCGACATTTCCTATGGCCAAGGTCGCAATGGGATCACGGGCTTTTTCCCTGTTCCAACTCCGGCTGCCCCGAATGGCCCCGCCGTGGCTGGTTTGGCGGGCGAGCCGGTCTTTTCGGCACCCCGGGGATTTTACGAGGCCCCGCTCCAAGTGACTCTTTCCACCTCCGGCCCTGGTTCCTTGATCCGCTATACCACCGACGGTTCGGAACCCACCCCGGGATCGGGAATGCCCTACACCGGCCCTCTCGTGATCGATGAGACCACCGTGCTACGCGCGATCGTGTATGGTCCCAACTTGCTTCCCGGCCCTGTCCGGAGCCGGACTTTTCTGTTCACCGATGACCTCATCCGACAGGAAAAAATGGATCCCG
>JALQTQ010000016.1 GCA_023263995.1 Akkermansiaceae bacterium
GCTCGCTCGACCCTGCCGTCTGGTCGGTCCACTGCCACGAACCGTCATCGAGCCCCGGGGCCTCCCTCCCGCCCATCCTGTGGGTGATCCGACGCCTTCCCCCGAATTCGGTCTGAAAGCCTCTCCGGGAATTTCCTCATGATCGATCTTTCCCATCGCATTTGCGGGATTGAAAGGGGATAGTGACCGTCACTTCCGGCATGATTCTCACAGCTACCATCGCGGCCTCGACTCGACTCGCGCTGATCCTCGCCCTCATCGTCGGCACGGCTCGCGCACAAACCAACATCGCCCTCGGACGCCCGGTCTCGGCCTCCGGAGCGACTTGGCCCAACCAATTTCCCGAACACCTCACCGACGGCAACTCCGCCAATCAGTCCCACCCTCAGGCGTCGTCGGGAACGCTCGGCTTTTTCTACGAGATTGACTTGGGGGCCGAGCGCAACCTCGGGAGCATCCACCTGATCAATCGGAGCGGATGCTGCCCCGAGCGGCTCACCAACTACCGGGTGGAAATGCGCGCTGATGCCGACGGCTCGGCCGGTGAGATCCTCTGGAGCGCGGTCATCCGGCCCGATGGATCAAACTCCGGCAACGGAGGCATCGACATCGTTGTGCCTTCCCTCGACCCCGGCCAGCCCATGCTCGGGCGCTACTTGCGCATCGTCAATCTAAGCAACGAAGCCTACAACCCTCAGATCGCCGAGGTCGAAGCCTTCGAAGCTCCCCTTCCGATCATCAACTCCTTTGTCACCGACAACGGAAACATCACCGCTACTGGCGACCCCTCGCTCCCCGCCGAGGCAACGCTGTCCTGGCAGGTCACCAATGCCGAATCGGTCTCGCTCAACCAAGGCCTCGGCCCGGTCGCCCTGACCGGATCGCAAGCGGTGAGTCCATCCGAAACGACGACCTACGTCCTCACCGCCACCAACGCCTCGGGCAGCACCAACGCCACCGTGACCATTGGGGTGGACCAGCCGGTGATCCCACCCACCATCAGCGAATTCCTGACCAGCAACGCCGCCGGACTGGAAGACCAATTCGGCGAAACGCCCGACTGGATCGAGATCGCCAACCCGAACGGCTTTGACCTTTCGCTCGACGGCTACTACCTCACCGACGACCCCACCCTCCCCACCAAGTGGCGCATTCCTGCGGTCAACGTCCCGGCCAACGGCCACCTCGTCGTCTTCGCCTCGGGACGCGACCTCATCGACCCGGCGCACCCCGTGCACTGCAATTTCTCGCTCTCCCGCACGGGAGAATTTCTCGCCCTCGTGGGACCCGATGGCTCCACGGTCCTCACGACGTTCCAGCCGACCTACCCGGAGCAGAAGGAAAACGTGAGCTACGGTTACGAAGCCGACGGCACCACCCTCGGCTTTTTCTCGCCCCCGACCCCGGGTGCCCCCAACGGCACGAGCTTCGCGGGCTTCGTGGCCGACACCAAGTTCAGCTTGAACCGCGGCTTTTTCACCTCACCCCAGTCGGTCGAAATCACCACCATCACCCCCGGTGCCACTATCCGCTATACCACCGATGGCAGCGAACCCGACGAAAGCAACGGGACGACCTATCTCGAACCCCTCACCATCAGTGAAACCACCATCCTTCGTGCCATGGCCTTCAAGGCAGGTCTGGCCCCGACGAATATCGACACCCACACCTACCTCTTTGTGGACGATGTCATCACCTCGCCGGATCTCGGCCTCCCGGTCACTCCCCTGATGCGGGATTCCCTGACCGCCGTCCCCTCGCTCTCGATCGTCACACCATCCACCATCAACGGCACCAGCGAGGTGGCCACCTCGTTTGAACTGATCAACCCAGATGGCTCCCCGGGCTTCCAAGAAAACTGCGCCGTAAAACACTTCGGCGGTGCCTTCACCAACTTCGCCAAGAAGAATTTCCGGATGTATTTCCGTTCCCAATACGGAGCCTCGAAATTGCGCTTCCCGATCTTCGACGGCTTCGACCGCGGCATCACGGCGAACGACACCTTCGACCAGCTCAACCTGCGCTCGGGGTCCCACGACATGGTCGCTCGCGGCTTCTACATGTCGAACCGCTTCACCGATGACACCATGCTCGACATGGGCAACCTCAACCCGCACGGGCGCTTCATGCACCTCTACCTAAACGGGCGCTATTGGGGAGTCTACCACGTCCGCGAACGCTGGAGCGCGGATACCCTGAAGGAATACCTCGGCGGCCCGAAAGAGAGCTACGAGGCAATCAACGGAAACTGGAACGTCGGAGGCTGGGCGGACCCGGTGGCCCCACCCTACGATGGCGATGGCTCGGCCTGGGCACGCATCAAGGCACTCGGCCTGACCAGCAGTCCCAGCAACTACGACAATCTCGTCCCCTACCTCGATGTCCCCCACTACCTCGATTACATGATCATGTGGATGTTCGGCAACGCCGAGGACGAATACCGCTGCGTCGGGCCCGCCGACGTCGGTAGCGGATTCAAGTGGTTCCTCAACGATGCCGACGGATACCTCCGCTCCACCGGCAATCGCACCGGCTTCGCCAGCAACACCCCCGGGGTCTTCGGCCGCAGCGCAGGCGACGGGCCCGGCAGCCTCTTCAGCCTCCTCTTCAAGGCCGGCAACAAGGACTTCCGCACCCTCCTCGCCGACCGCATCCATCGGCACTACTTCAACAAGGGAGCGATGACCCCGACGCAAACCATCCCCCGCCTCGAGGCACGCTGCGCCGAAATGGACCTGCCCTTCCGCGCCGAGGCCGTTCGCTGGAACTACCGCACCCACGACTCGTGGACCAATTCCAAGAACGACGCCCTGAACAACCTCCTCCCGGGACGCACCGAAACCGTTCTCAACTACTTCCGCGGGGCCGGTTTTTATCCCGCCACCGAGGCCCCGATCTTCGGGCAGCACGGGGGCAACGTGCCCCCCGGATACCAGCTTGCGATGAGTGTCGACAGCGGCACCACTTACTACACCACTGACGGTAGCGACCCCCGCCTGCCAGGTGGTTCAGTCAATCCGGCCGCCATCGAATTCGAAGGAGGATTGGTGACCGAAACCGTGGTTCCCGAAGGTTCGCTTTGGAAATTCCTCGACGATGGTTCCAACCAAGGAGCAGCCTGGCGCAAACCGGACTTCGACGACCAATCGTGGGCCGAAGGCCCCGCCATCCTGGGATACGGCGAGGCCACCATCGCCACCCCGGTCTCCTTCGGCTCGGACCCCGCCCAGAAACAGCTCACCACCTACTTCCGCAAAACAATCTCCCTCGCCGACATCAATACCATCCAGTCCGCCGCGGTGCAGATCCGACGCGACGACGGCGCGGTCGTTTATCTCAACGGCATCGAGATCGGACGCTCCTCCATGCCCACCGGGCCCATCGATTTCCAGACCCGCGCCACCGGCGCTTCGGACGATGGACGAGACCTCCATTTCCTCAACGTCCCGACCCAGCTCCTCGTGGAGGGCGAAAACGTCTTCGCAGTCGAGGTGCACCAAGCCGCACCCAATTCGTCAGATCTCCAGTTTGACCTTACCTTCGAGGTCAAGCGACCCAACGAAGGCGACGGGGCCCTCATCATGACGGACCACACTCTGGTGCGCAGCCGCACCCTCGACGGCGGCGATTGGTCCGCACTCAACGAAGCCTTCTTCGTGGTCGGAGATCGCCAACCGGTGGCTCCGTGGGAGGTCGTGCCCTCGGAAATCCACTACAACCCGGCGGGACCCGACGATGCCGAGTTTCTCGAGCTACACAACCAATCGGGCCACGCCATCAACCTGCGCGGAGCCTTCTTCGCGGCCGGCATCGACTTCACCTTTCCCGACAATCGCGATGTTCTCATGGCTCCCGGTGAACGCCTCCTCGTCGTCGACAGCCAATTCGACATCGACCGCGAATACGGCATCGGCCTCCCCATCGCCGGGGTCTACCGCGGCAACCTCAACAACGGTGGAGAGACCCTCGTCCTAATGGCAGCCGACGGGATCACCGAGCTCTTCCGGGTGACCTACGACGGCGCCGACCCCTGGCCCGAAGCCGCCGATGGCGACGGACGGAGTCTCGTGCTCGTCGACGGCAGCCGCCCCAACGACCCCGCAGCTTGGCGACCCAGCCTTTCGGACGGCGGCTCTCCCGGAACTCTCGATGGTGAGAGCTTTACCGGCAATCCGGACGAAGACCTCGATGGCGACGGCATCAAGGCCTTCACCGAATTCGCAATGGGCACCAGCGACCTCAAACCGAACGTCCCCGCTGATGGGCCGGTCTTCCTACCCGATGCCGGCAGGGGATGGGAATTCCGCTTCCCGGTCTCGCTCGCAACCCGCGACGTCACCGCCCGCATCGAGTTCTCGAACGATCTCATCACTTGGTCCGATGACCCCACCGCGGCCGAACATGTGAGCTCGCATGTCTCCGGCAACCAATACCTGCGCACCTACCGTGCCCACACTCCGAGCACCCACGAGCGCCTTTTCATCAGGGTGCGCTATCGCAGCCATCCGACCGCCAACTAATCAGCGCCCCTCAGGGCCGGAGGGACCCTGCACAAATTTCCCTTTCCTTTCCCTGATAAAATCCGACCTTCCGAACCGTCCTTCTCAAGAGAGCAAGCGACCACTATTCAAACTTTAGAGATTGAAATCCGACTCGTTTTCGCTAAATAGACTGAACTTCCAACAAAAATGACTATGCCTGATCAACAATCCTCAAATGAATCCTCGCAGGCCTCGCGGCGTAATTTCGTGAAAAAGACGACCCTAGGAACTGCCGCCCTCGGTCTCGGTTCGGTCTCGGTTTCCCCGCTGATAGCTGCCGAAGACATGAGCAAGAAAAAGCTCAAGGTGGGTGTGGTCGGACTCGGAGGCCGTGGCACCGGGGCCGTGAGCGACATCCTCACCGCCGACCCCAACACCGTCCTCTGGTCGATGGCTGACATCTTCGAAAGCAGCAAACAGCGCCTCGGCGGACTCAAGAAGCGCTTCGCCGACCGCATCGACACCGGCAATGGAGAGCGTGAATTCATCGGCTTCGACGCCTACCAGAAGGTCATCGAAAGCGGCGTCGACATCGTTCTTCTCACCTCCACCCCGGCCTTCCGCCCTCTCCACTTTGAAGCCGTCATCAACGCCGGCAAACACGCCTTCATCGAGAAGCCTTTCGCCCTCGACGTCCCCGGCCTGAAGCAGGTCGTCGATGCCGCCAAGAAAGCGGCCAGCAACGGGCAATCGGTGGTGACCGGCCTGGTCTGGCGCTACAGCTCCCACCTCATGGAGCTCCATAAGCGCGTCCAGGACGGTGCCATCGGTGACGTCCTCTCGGTGTCCTCCTCATACTGCGGGGGCGGACGCCCCAACGCGATGCCCGACATCAAGTTCAAGCCCGCCAAGATGACCGACATGGAGTGGGCCCTCCGATACTGGCAGAGCTACCTGGAGCTTGGAGGCGACGGCATCCTCGAGTTCATGATCCACGGCATCGACCGCATGTCCTGGGCCATGGGCGACAAGATGCCGGTGAAGTGCTACGCCAACGGTGCCAACGTCTTCCCGCTCCCCGGAGCCAATGCCTGGGACAGCTTCTCCCTCCGTTACGTCTATGACGACGGACGCGTCGCCGACTTCCTCGGCCGCCAGATCCCGCGCACCTACTCGGCTTCCGGCGACGACATCATTGGCACCAAGGGACAGGCCTTCGGCCGCGGCTCCAGCGCCTCCATCGTCAAGGACGGCAAGGTGGTCTGGGAAACCAAGGGCGGACTCGACTATGTCAACGAGCACAAAGTCCTCACCTCCCACATCCGCCAGGGCAAGGTCTACAACGATGTCCTCGACCAATTCGCCACCACCCACAAGATCTGCCTGATGGGTCGGGCCGCCGCCTACACCGGCCAGCTCCTGACCGACGAGCAGCTCATGGGCTCGACCGACCTCCTCCTCAAGACGGAGGACCTCAACTTCGAAACCCCCTTCACCGCGCGCCCACCAGCACAACCCGGCATCACCAAGTTCAGCTAAGGGAATGAAACGTTTCCTGTCCACCGGCACCTCCCTCTTCGGCACCCTGCTGCTGACCTTCCCGGCCGCCGCCGAGGAAGGGGGAGCCAAGGCCGACATCAAGCCGCCACTCGCCAAGGATGGTTTCGACGAGGAACAGATGCGCCTCGCCAAGATCATCCACAAGCGCATCGTCGACTATCACGAGATCAAGAAGAAGACCGACGGCGGCAAGGAACGGGGGCTCATTCCCTACAAGGAGACCCTCAAGACCGGAGCCCAGTTCGAGATGGTCCCCATCAAGGGGGGCACCTTCAGCTGGAAAGGCGAAAAGGAGGGTGACGTCCTCGAGGTCTCCATCTCGCCCTTCTGGATGGGGAAACACGAGGTCACCTGGGAAGAATACGACCCCTACATGTACTCGCAGCTCCCCCGCCAAAAGGACGGAAGCCTTCCCGATTTCATGCAGGAGCAGGTCGACAATGACATCGACCTGCTGGCCCGCCCGACCCAACCGTATCATCCGATGACCTTCGGGATGCCGCGGGACGGGCACCCGGCCGTCGCCATGACCCAGCACGCGGCCAACAAATACTGCCAGTGGATCAGCTACCAGACCGGACACTTCTATCGCCTCCCCACCGAGGCCGAATGGGAATACGCCTGCCGCGCCGGTCAGGAGACCAATAGCAGCTGGGGTGATGATCCCTCGAAGGCCGCCGAATACGCCTGGTTTGGGGAAGGATCCGGCTCCCACTACCACAAGCCGGGACAAAAGAAGCCCAACGCCTGGGGGCTCTACGATATGCACGGCAACGTGCTCGAGTGGACCCTCGACCAATACGTTCCCAACCGGAAGGAATACTTCGGCAAGGACAAGGTCATCGATCCCTGGATCAAGGCCACCGCCCCCTATCCCCACGTGGTGAAGGGCGGCCATTGGCAGCAAGAGATCAAGGATCTTGCTCCCTCGGCCCGCGACAAGTCGGACCCGGTCTGGAAGGTGATCGACCCCCAACGCCCCCGCAGCCTCTGGTACCACACAGGCACCCCGTGGCTGGGCATGCGCGTCGTCCGCCCCCAGGAAATCCCCACCCCCGAGGAAATGTACCACTACTGGAATTCCGGGGTGGAAGCCGATGAATAAGGGCCTCCTCCAACTTTCTTCTGCCAGCTGGCGAGGTCTTGTCATCACGACAGTCCTCGCCACTGTCTTTTTGGGGGCAGGCTTTGTTTCCGCACAGGAAACGGAAAAAGCCCCTCCCACCCGACACACCTTCTCGGCCCCCCACCTCGGCACCTTCGTCCGCGTGATCTTTTACTCACCCGACGACCAAGCCGCCGCCAAGGAAAAGGCCGACCAATGCTTCAAGCGCGTCAGGGATCTCGATGCCGTCTTTTCGGACTACCGCGACGACAGCGAGCTCACCCTCCTTTGCCAGAAGCCCGTCCGAACCGTCCACCCGGTCTCACCCGACCTCTTTGCCGTTCTCTCCTTCGCCCAAACAGTTTCGGCCCGATCGGGCGGAGCCTTCGATATCACCTTGGGGCGCGACACTAAACAATGGCGGGCCCGACGGGACGGCACCGAACCACCCGATGACTCCGGCGAAAAGCGTCAGGGCGATTATCGAAGCCTGGTGCTGGACCCGGAGAAGCAAACGGTCCTTTTTCAGGCGTCATTGCAGCTGGACCTCGGCGGCATCGCAAAGGGCTACATCGCCGACCAACTCATGTCCCTCCTGAAACAGTCCGGCATCAAGAGGGCGGCCGTCATCATCGGGGGCGAAATCGTCCTCGCCGAATCCCCGCCCGGAAAGGATGGCTGGTACATCGGCCTGTCCGACCCCGCCCAAAAGGTCATCGGCTCCCTCGTCCTCAGCAACACCGCCCTCTCGACCTCGGGCGATACTTACCAGTTTTTCCAAGAAGACGGTGGCGAACGGGAAGCCCACCTCATCGACCCCACCTCCCGAAAGGGCAAAAGCAACCGCCTCAACGTCACCACCATCGCGCCCACCGCGATGCAGGCCGACGCCTGGGCCACCGCCCTCCGCATCCTCCCGATGGCCAAGGCGCTCGAAATCGCGGCCGAGGAATCCGGCCTCGAAGCCTGCTTCATCCCGCTCGAAGGCCCCCGGCAACAAACCCCGGCCTTCCCCGAACCCGCCCGCAAGCGCTGACTACCACCGTCTTCGCACCCCCCAAAATCCCGGAAAAGATTTCCCTTGAAATATTACAGATTGGAAATATTTTCATTTAGTCACCTTGAGGAATCCCGCGGAATGAGCTCGTGGTGGCGCTACCAAATCCAACCTCATCGCTGCCATGTATCTGAAACAAATCACCGATTCGTCGCTGGCCCAGAACGCCTACCTCATCGGCTGCCAAAAGACCGGCGAAGCCATCGTCATCGACCCCGAGCGCGACGTCGACCGCTACCTCGAGCTGGCCGAAAAGGAGGGCCTGAAGATCGTGGCGGTGGCCGACACCCACATTCACGCCGACTACCTGAGCGGGATCCGCGAGCTCGTCGAGAACCACGGAGCGAAGGCCTACTGCACGGCCGAAGGCGGCCCGGACTGGCAGGTGGAATGGGCCAAGGGCGATCCCCGCTGCCAGGAGATTCGCGACGGGGACCAGTTCATGATCGGGAACATCGAGTTCCGGGTGGTCCTCACCCCCGGTCACACCCCCGAGCATGTTTCCTACCTCGTGACCGACCACGGGGGAGGAGCCAGCGAACCGATGGCCCTGCTCAGCGGTGATTTCATCTTCGTGGGCGACGTCGGACGCCCCGACCTTCTGGAAAGCGCGGCGGGACAGGAAGGTGCGATGGAAAGCTCCGCCCGCGTCCTTTACGACAGCCTCCGCGCCACCAAGGACCTGCCGGAATTTCTGCAAATTCTGCCGGGGCACGGAGCAGGCAGCGCCTGCGGCAAGGCCCTCGGAGCCATTCCCCAAAGCGTGATGGGATACGAGCGCCAATTCAACCACCCCCTGCACCTCGCCCTCACCGACACCCGAGACCACTTCGTGAAGAACATCCTCGAGGGCCAGCCCGAGCCCCCCGTCTATTTCGCCCGCATGAAACGCGACAATCGCACCGGACAGCCCCTCCTGCCCGAGGGTAAACTTCCCGCTCCGAAGCGCTTCTCGCCCGACGAACTCAAGGACTTCCTCTCTTCCCCGGACCACCTCGTCCTCGACCTCCGCACCAGCAAGGCCGCCTTCGCTCGCAAGCACCTTCGTGGTGCCCTCTTCGCCCCCCTCAAGGGCACCGAACTCCCCGAGGCCGCAGGCTCCTTCATCGTCGATGAAACGACTCCGCTCGTGCTCCTTCTCGAAAGCGAGACCGACCGCGAGGAAGCGGTCCGCCAGTTGATCCGTATCGGATACGACCAGCTCGTGGGCTGGCTGCCGGTCGACGAGGCCCTCGCATCGGGCGCGGAGACCTCCGCCTTCGAACGCATCGAAACAAAAGAACTGCCGGACGCCCTGAAGTCGAAACCGGGTCACGTCCTCGATGTCCGCAAGCTCAGCGAATACCGTCAGGGCCACTTCGAGGGGGCGCAGCAGATCGCGCACACCCGCCTCGCGGCCCAGGTCGATAAAGTGCCGAAGGACGAAACGATCTACGTGCACTGTGGCAGCGGCATGCGGGCCGCCAAGTCCGCCGCCTTCCTGGAATCCCAAGGCTTCGAGGTGGTCCATGTCGACGGGCCGGTCGATGGCTTGCTCGCGACCTGCCAGACCAACTGTGCGTGAAAAGGCCACTCCCCGGTTTCAAACTAAACTTGCGGAATGACCCATGGGTGTTCTCGTGATCGCAGGGGCGGTGATGATCGGCCTCACCCTGGGCCTCACCGGAGCCGGCGGGAGCATCGTGACTCTGCCGGTCCTGGTCTACCTGGGTGGCATCGCCCCCGCGGACGCGGTCCCGCTCAGTCTCCTCGTCGTCGGGTCGGCCGCCCTGACCGGGTCCCTGCACCGTTGGCGCAAGGGTGAGATCTGCTTCCCCTCGTCCGCCGTCTTTGCCGTCACCGGCATGGTCGGGGCCGCCCTCGGGGCCCTCGTCACCCCGCTGGTGGGCCCGCTCGTCCTCATGGTCCTCTTCGCCATCCTGATGCTGGTGGTGGCGATCTTCATGCTCCTGCCCAAAAAGCACACGGATCCAGAAAGCGGCCATTGCGACCTGCCTCCCCCGTCCTTTCTCTCCCGCGCCCTCGCTGGCGGGGCGGTGGGTGTCCTCACCGGCTTCATCGGGGTCGGCGGCGGCTTCCTCCTCGTGCCCGCCCTCCTCAAGTTCGGACGCCTCGGCCTGCGCCAGACCATCGGCACCTCCCTCGCCATCATCTTCTTCAACTCCGTGGCCGGCTTTCTCTCCCACCTCGGTGCCACCGAGATCGACTGGCCCGTCGCCCTCCTCTTTTCCAGCCTGGCCTGCCTCGGAGTCCTCGTCGGCACCCGCCTGGCCGGCCTCATTCCCCCGGACCGCCTCCGCCAGGGCTTTGCTGTCATGGTGATGCTGATCGGTCTCTCCGTTCTCTGGAGCTCCCTCCGCTGAGCCCATTCGCCTGCTAGACAAGTCGAAAGCAACCCCTTACACTCCCCCAATGAAGCTCGGCATCATTCTTCTCTTCCTTCCCCTCACCCTGCTCGCAGAAAAGAAGCGACCCAATATCGTCTTCTTCTTCACCGACGACCACGCCCCGCACGCCATCGGCGCCTACAACGGTTGGCTCAAGAAGGTGAATCCCACCCCTGAAATCGATAAGCTGGCCGCCGACGGAATGCTCTTCGAGAATTCCTTCTGCACCAACTCGATTTGCGGCCCCTCCCGCGCCGTCATCATGACCGGTAAGCACAGCCACGTGAATGGCTTCATGAACAACGGAAATTCCTTCGATTGGAACCAGCAGATCTTCCCGAAAATCCTGCGCGCTGCCGGATACCACACCGCCCTCTACGGTAAGTCCCACCTCAAGGGAAAACCCCAGGGCTTCGACTCCTGGGCCGTCCTGCCCGGGCAGGGCGACTACTACAATCCCGTCATGCTGACGCCCGACGGGCGCAAGGTTATCGAGGGATACTGCACCGACATTGTCACCGACATGGCCATCGATTTCATCAAGGAATCCAAAGCCCTTGGCAAACCCTTCATGCTGATGTGCCAGCACAAAGCCCCTCACCGCAACTGGATGCCGGCCCTGCGGCACCTCCACCTTTACGACGACGTCGAGATCCCCGAGCCTCCCACCCTTTTCGACCAATACGAGGGTCGTATCCCAGCTCAGCACCAAGAGATGGAAATCGACCGGCACCTGTATCTCAACCATGATCTCTTCGTTGATCTCACCCCCGAGATGAACCAATCGAAGACTCGCCGTCCAAGCGAGGATTGGTCGGCCTCAGGCAACATGAAACGGATGACCCCCGAGCAGTTGAAGACCTGGCGCGATGCCTACGGGCCCAAGGACGAGGCCTTCCACAAGGCCCAACTGAGCGGCCGTGCCCTCGTGCGCTGGAAGTTCCAGCGCTACGCCAAAAACTACCTGCGCTGCATCAAGGGGGTCGACGAAAACTTGGCCCGCCTGCGCAAGACCCTCGCCGACGAGGGACTCGCCGACAATACCGTCTTTGTCTACTCCTCGGATCAGGGCTTCTACATCGGTGACCATGGATGGTACGACAAACGCTGGATGTACGAGGAATCCCTGAAGATGCCACTCATCATCTCGTGGCCCGGCGTCACCAAGCCGGGATCGCGAAACACCGACCTCGTCCAAAACCTCGACTACGCCGAGACCTTCCTCGAAATGGCCGGGGCCAAAATTCCCAACGACATGCAAGGAGCCTCGCTCGTCCCCCTGCTCAAAGGGGAAAAGCCGGGCGACTGGCGGAAGTCGATCTACTATCACTACTACGAGTATCCCTCCTTCCACCAGGTGCCCCGCCACAACGGCATCCGCACCGACCGTTACAAGCTTATCAACTTCTACGAATTCGGAGAATGGGAGTTCTACGACCTCAAGACCGACCCGGACGAACTCACCAACCTCTACGGGAATCCCGAGAAGAAAAAGCTGATCGAAGACATCCGCCAACAACTTCTCGCCCTCCAGAAGCACTACCGCGACGACACCGTGACTCCGACCAAGCCCAAGGAATGGCAGACCAAGATGCGAAACACCACCAGCGTCAAGACCCCGGCCAACTTCCGTCCCCGGGTGAGGTGAGGTCAGGCTTGCGCTCACCGGGCAACTCACCCTTGATGCCCTCGCCCATCGGCATCCTGTCATTGCCATCAGGATCGGACTCGGCGATGCGTTCCTCCAATTCCTGCCTCCGCCTACCCACCCGCGACTAATACTCGGGATCGGCGTGCAGATTGCCCAAGAAGGCCCTGGGGTTTCGGAAGCGGCGGAGCCTTGCAGACCTCGAAAATGAACGCCGCAAAGTCGAGGGTAACAGTCTGCGCCTCGATCACCTTCGGCTGGGAGATTAGCCCGGGATAACGCACCACCAGCGGGATGCGCAGGGACTCCTCGTGGCCGGTCCGCTTGTCGACCATGCCATGCTCGCCTTCGGGAAGCCCGTTATCACTGGTGAAAATGAAGAGGATGTTATTGAGTTCACCTGAGTCTTTGAGGGAGGCATAAAGTCGGCCGCCTGCGGTCATCGTTCTCCCCCGTGTGCCATTTCCCACTGTCGGCCGTGGCATAAAGCGCGACGACGGTGATTCGTCCGCCGTGGGGCCTTGAAGCTACTCCCTTCTTCAAAAGCGATTTCCCCATCACTCGCTCCCGGCCGATCAGTTCACCTTCCCCGATTCGCCACAAAAAACGGGTGGCATTTCGCATCGGGCGAGGCAATGGTCCGACATGCTACGCGTCAATGGCGAATGGGTCGATCAGGAGTTAGTGGAGGAAACGTTCCACCGCATCAAGACCGCTGAAGAGCAGCGGCTCGAGGTCTCCTGTTGCGAACGAGACCCCGAATTTCAGGCCCAAGCCGAAGAGGAGGTGGCCGACTCCATTCTCATCGCTCAAGAAGCCGAGAAGCGTTTTCCGGTCATTCCCGAGGAGGAAATCACGCCAAGGTTGAAGGAGATGATCGACGCCTACCGCCAACACGGAGCTTCGTGGGACATGCTGGAGGCCCAGCGCGATTTCATGCGACACGAAATCGCAGCCTCGTTACGCATGGACAAGTTGATCAAGAGCCTCTTGGGCGACGACGATCAGGTCAGCCAGGCCGAGATCGAGAATTTTTACCAGGAACACCTGGCCGATTACCGCACGCCCGCCGAGGCCCGCAGCCTGCACCTCATGAAGACCTTGAACGAGGACACCACCGCTGCTGAGGTTTTTTCCCGCCTGACCACTCTTCGAGGCGAACTGCTCGACGGAGTCGACTTTGAGGAAGCAGCCAAGAAGGAATCGGAGAAATCGACCGGCGAAGTCGACCTGGGCTGGATTTCCCTCGACCGTCCGACCAATCCCTTCGAGGCGACCTTATTTTCGATGCGAACAGGCGAAATCTCGCCGGTGATTGTTTACGAGCACGCCATGCACTTGATCAAGGTGGTGGAGCGCAGGGAGGAAAAACTCGTTGCCCTCGAGGAGGTCCGGGAAGAATTGGAGGGAAGGGCTCTCGGCAAGAAACGACGGGACGCCCTGCAAAAACTAGCCGCGACCTTGCGGGCAACCGCCGTGATCGAGAAAGCGGATCCCGAGGAGGTAGAAGCGTGAAAAAACATACGCTGAGTTTCCTTCTTCCTGCCGTCCCGGTTCTCAGCACCGGCGAGGCCGGGGGACAGGATGCTCTGCGCTATCGTTTCCAAATCTACGACGAACAAGACGGTCGACTCGATGTCCAATCACACTATCTCGACTACGAACACCGCCGGGGATTCAGTAAATACGGCCTGCGGTTGGCCGTTGATTCGCTGAGTGGCATGACTCCCACCGGGACCCATGCCCGGGGAAACCAAGAGGATTGGCTCTTCCAGTTGATTGAAGACGAACGCCGGGTGGCGGTAGCAACCATTGAGCACGAATTCGACGACTTCACCCTGACCTTTGAATACGCCCACTCCAAGGAGCAGGACTACCAGTCCAATGCGATCACCGCTTTGGTCAGCCGTCAGTTCAATCAAAAGAACACCACCATCACCGCTGGCGTGGCCTATGCCTTTGATGAAGTTCTCGCCACGCCCTTCACCAACAACTTCGAAGATGAGGACAAGAACACGCTCGATCTCAGCATCGGACTCTCGCAAATCCTTTCGCGAAACACCCTGTTTGATCTCAACATCGGATGGGGCCGCAACACCGGTTATCTCGGTGATCCTTATCGTCGCATTTCTCAGATTCAAACGATCACGGTAACCGATCCTTTTGGTAGACCATTTGAGATCACCGACACCTTTGACTATCCCGAAAATCGTCCGGGGGAAATGAATCGCTTCGTCGCCAAGGCAACGGCACGACATTACTTCGAACGAGCCAACGCCGCACTCAAGTGCTCCTACCGCTTTTTCGACAATAGCTTCAGCCAGCAAGGACACACCTTGGAAGTCAAGTGGATCTACCAAGCCACTTCGGAATTGAGCCTCACTCCCTACTTCCGCTATTACCGCCAAACGGGTGCTGACTTTTATCTCCCCAGCCTGACTGACAGCGGGATCGACGGGACCGGCAAAATCGACGGCAGCGGCCCAAATTATTCCTCCGACTATCGCATCTCGGAAATGGAAGCCCTCACCTGGGGCTTGCGAATTGCCTGGGACCCGCGACCCGACCTCACTCTCGACCTGCAAATCGAACGATATGAAATGGGCGGTCTCGATTCCCGCACCCCGAGCAACTTCTTCCCCACCGCAAACGTCATCTCAGCCGGCGTGCAATGGCGTTTCTAACGGGACAATGTCACAGCAACTTCCAGAAGGCCTGTTTCGCCTCAGCTTCAAAGCTCTTGGAACACAATGTGAAGTTCAGTTTCAGGCTCCCTCGATCGAAGCGGCCAAGGACTTTCGCAAAGAAGCACTCGAATGGTTGCGGGATTTCGAGAATCGATGGTCGAGGTTCAAACCGGACAGCTTTCTCAGCGAAATCAACCGACAAGCTGGGCGCGACCCCATCCCATACGAGGAAGGCGACCACGAAATCTTCCAACTCTGCGACTACGTTCACAAGCTCTCCCGTGGTCTGAATGACCCCACCTCCCTTCCGCTCACCAGCCTCTGGGACCAAGCCGGACGCCTAGACCGGTTGCCGGACGAATCGGAAATCAAAGAAACGCAGCGATTGGTTTCGTGGCCCGAAGTCGAATGGGCGAACGGAACCATTCGCCTCCCCGAACCGGGCATGGCTCTTGAAATCGGTGGCTTTGGAAAAGAATTCGCCGTCGACCGCCTCATCAAAATCGCTCAGAAAAATGGCATCATCGATTGCCTCGTCGACCTCGGTCGTGATGTCGCTGCAGTCGGAAAGCCAGCTCACGGCGAGACTTGGATTATCGGGATCGAAGACGCGCGTCTAGAGAACACTTCGGCTTACCGATTGGCGTTCAGCAATCGCGGGCTCGCCACCTCGGGAAATGGCCGACGTTTCCGTACCATCGGGGGCAAAAAGTTCGGCCACATCCTTGATCTACGCTCTGGCTATCCAGCCGAAAACGACATCCTCACCGCCTCCGCTCTCGCAAATGACTGTTTGACAGCAGGCCAGGTCTCGACGATCGCTTGTATGCTTGGGGGGGAAGAAGGTATGGAGCTTGTCGAAAACACCCACGGCATCGAAGCCATCCTCCAAACTTCCGGGCACACCCAATATTCCTCCCGCATTCATCGACATGTCCTGGCTTCCTAAGGTTCTTCTGGCTCTGCCACTTCTCTTTTGCTCCTGCACGGTGGTGTCGACTCCGGCTCAGCGCGCCAACCTCGCTTCGAAAGTAATGTCGCCGGAAAGGGATCCCCTCGGCGATGCGATGTCGGACCACATGTATTTTTCGCGGGAAGCATCCCAGGGCGGAAATGGCATCGGAGGTGGGGGATGTGGGTGCAACTGAATCACCCCTATGAAATTCGCGATTATCAAGCAGCGCACCTTTAATGTGCTCTCGGGAACGCTGGCCATGACGGCCCAGCGCCTTCCGTTTCTCAAGAACCTAACTCCCTTACTCGGAGCTGGCGGCAGCATGCCTATGGCCGCGCCGCTCTCGGTGACCTTCGTTGGAACCCATGCACTCTCGGGACAGTCCGTGACAGTCACCCCCCTTTCCGGAGCTTCAGACACGGCTACCGTGGGAGTGGGTGAGGAGTTCCTGTGGTCCTTCAAATCGAGCCGCTACGTCATGCGCGACGCTTCGGCGGACACCGATGGCGTTCCCGAGACTCTTCCCGAAGGACTCTCAATCAGCGGAGGCCAAAGCGGTGTCTTCTTCATCGCGGGACTTCCCTCCGCCCCCGGCACCTACGAAATCGTCGTCAGAGGATATCGCTTCACCAGTCGCAACGCAGGGACTACCGCGCCCTATACGCTGACCCTGACGGTCGAAGGCGCCACCGCCCCGCTCACGCCTTTCGAAGAATTCGTAGCCACCTTTTGGCAGGGCAGCGATCTTGACGACCCAGCGACCGTTGGCCCAACCGCTGATCCGGACGAAGACGGCATCGAGAACCAACTTGAGTTCATTCTCGATCTCGATCCCACACGGCCGGACACGATGCCCGGGAGGATTGGACCCGACCCACAAAATCCAGATCAAATCCGCTACGAGATTCCTCTCAACGCCCTGGCCAATGAAGTGAATGTGACGTTCGAGGAGACGAAAAATCCCGCCGAGGGTTGGGACCCGGTCGACCTCGCCGCGATTCAGCGGACCGATGAACTCATCGTCTTGACCGCACCGAAGGACGACAAACGGCTCTTCCGAGTCCGGGTCAGTCTGGACTAGGGTTTACTCCTCCTTGGGAAAGGCACTGGCAATCAGCTTTTCGAAATCGCCTTTGGCCTTTTCCACGTCAGCCTCAGGACCGGTCATCTTCAAGAAAACATCTCCGCTGGGGTGCGGAATGATCGCTCCGAGTAGCATGTAGTCCGGAGTCGGCTTTTTGTCCCGAGCCATCATGGGACCCACCAGATAGGTTCCAGTCATGGCGACAACCGTGGCTTTTTGATCACCAAAAACGAGCTCCTTCGAAGTCACCTTGGCTTCCCCGTTCTGGAACTGACGCTTCCATCGCGTGAGGTTGGCCTCCACTCCACCACCTTGTCCCTGACCGAAATGGTAGAATTTCAGAAGCGGACCGTCCTTTTTTACGTGGTTGAGCGCCGCCTTCACCATCGGGCTTTTAGGAGCTGCCAACCATCCATCTCCAGGCCTGAAAGTAAAATTACCCACCTTGAAAGGCTCACCAGCAGTCAAAAGTCCCCAACAAAGAACCCAAAGGGTCAGAATCATCTTCATGCCGCCAGTTAAACGCCATTTCCCGCCGATGCCATCTCCTTTTTCACCCCAAGCGATCACCCTACCCCTCATCGGCGATCTTCTGCCGTCTCGGTGGCCGATTGTGCCATCGAATCAGGAATTAGAATAATTCCAAATTTTCACTTGCCCGGGAAGGGAATGCGCCTAGCTTCCCGCCGTCCATGATTGTTCTCGCTCAAACCAAGAACCCCAATCCGGAGGATTTCCCTTCGGAAATCAATGGTTTGCGCATGACCCGGCAGCGGCGCGAGGTCCTTGCGACCCTGCTGGCCGAGCGCGACCACCCCACCGCCAATGATGTTTTCCTACGCGCCCAGAAGCGCATGCCGACGATCTCACTCGCCACAGTCTACAACTGCCTCGAGGCCCTCGTGTCCCACAATCTCGTGAAGCAGGTCAACTTCGATCGCGATTCCTCCCGTTACTGCCCCAACCTCAGCGACCACTGCCATTTCCAGGACGAATCCTCCGGAAAAATCCACGACATTGGCTTCAAGGACGGCGTCAATCTGACCGATCTCCTCGACCTGCCGGAAGGCACCCAAATCAACCATCTTGAAATCAGCCTGAAGGGGACCTTCGGCAAATCCTGACCTTTCCCAAATCACCCAAACACCATGAGCCTGACCATCGAAAACCTGCACGCCTCTGTCGAAGGAAATCCCATCCTCAAGGGCCTCAATCTCGAAATCCCCGCCGGGGAAGTCCACGCCATCATGGGGCCCAACGGCTCCGGAAAATCCACCCTCTCCAAAGTGATCGCCGGCCACGACGATTATGAGGTCACCGAGGGTCGCGTCCTTCTCGATGGCGTCGACATCGCGGAACTCGAGGTGGACGAGCGCTCGCGCGCCGGGATCTTCCTCGCCTTCCAATATCCCGCCGAAGTCCCCGGTGTTTCCAATGCCAACTTCCTCCGCGCCGCCCTGCAGGCACGGATGCCCGAAGGTGAGGAAATCGACGCCGTCGCCTTTTACAAACAAATGTATGCCAAGATGGACGAGCTCGAAATGAATCGCAAATTCACCAGCCGCGCGGTCAACGAGGGCTTTTCTGGCGGAGAGAAGAAGCGCAATGAAGTCCTCCAAATGATGATGCTGGAGCCGCGATACTGTCTTCTCGATGAGACCGATTCAGGCCTCGACATCGATGCTCTCAAAATCGTCGCCAAGGGTGTTAACTCGATGCGCTCACCCAACCGTGGCTTCCTCGTCATCACCCACTACCAGCGCCTTCTCGACTACATCAGACCCGACCACGTTCATGTCATGGCCGACGGCCGAATCGTGAAGTCGGGTGGGGCCGAACTAGCCCTCGAACTCGAAAAGAGCGGATACGATTTCCTCAAGCAAAGTGCCTGATCCCAGCCAACCACAACCGCATTCCACCCCCATGAGTTCCGAAACCGCCACCGTCCAACAAGTCGCGCTCGAAAAAGACGACGTGGGCAATTTTTTCTACCCGGAAAAACACAGATACGATGCCGGATATGGGCTGACCGAAAAGACCATCGATTACATTTCCAAGGTCAAGGACGAACCGGCCTGGGTGAACGAGTTCCGCCACAAGGCCCTCAAAATTTTCCGATCCAAACCGATGCCCACGAACTGGGCAACCAAGGACCTCGACAACATCGATTTCGATGCCATCCGCTACTATCTCTCGGACGGAGCCACGCCGAAGCGCTCTTGGGATGACGTTCCCCCGGAGGTTCTCGAAACCTTCGACCGTCTCGGTGTACCCGAGCAGGAACGTGCTTTCCTCGCCGGCGTCGAGGCCCAGTATGACTCCGAAGCGGCCTATTCCAATGTCAAGGAAGCCCTCGCCAAGGAAGGCGTGATCTTCGTGACCTGCTCGGAAGGCCTGAAGGAACACGAGGAGATTTTCCGCCCGTGGTTCGGTAAGGTCATCCCGACCGGCGACAACAAGTTTTCCGCCCTCAACTCCGCGGTAATGTCAGGCGGTTCCTTTATTTACATCCCGCCCGGGGTGAAGGTGAAACACCCACTGCAAGCCTACTTCCGGATCAACTCGGAAAACTTCGGCCAGTTCGAGCGCACCCTCATCATCGCCGATGAAGGCTCCGAGGTGATGTACATGGAAGGCTGTACCGCCCCGAAATTCGAAACCGCGACCCTGCACTCCGCAGTGGTCGAGTTGGTCGCGATGAAAGGAGCCAAGATCCAGTATATTACCGTGCAAAATTGGTCCTCCAATGTCTTCAACCTCGTCACCAAGCGCGGGCTCGCCCACGAGGATGCCGAGATCCGCTGGATCGACTGCAACATCGGATCACGCCTCACGATGAAGTATCCCGGCGTGGTGATGAAAGGTGAACGCGCCCGCGGCGAAGTAATCTCAATCGCCCTCGCCAACGACGGCCAGCACCAAGACACCGGTGCCAAGATGATCCACGCCGCCAACCACACGACCTCAAACGTGATCTCCAAGTCGATCTCGGTGGGCGAAGGCCGATCCACTTATCGCGGTCAAGTCCACATTCCCAAGCATCTCAAAGGTTGCAAGAACAACACGGAGTGCGATGCCCTCCTGATCAACACCAACAGCCGCACCGACACCTACCCCGCCATTTCCGTGCACGGCAACCAGCATGTGACCCAACACGAGGCCAGTGTGAGCCAAGTGTCCGAAGAAATGCTCTTCTACCTCCAGCAACGAGGACTCTCGGAAACCCAGGCCATGTCCCTCGCGGTCAACGGCTTCATCAACGATCTCGTCCAGGAATTCCCCATGGAATACTCAGTCGAACTCAAACGCCTCATCGATCTCGAGATGGAGGGCTCAGTCGGCTAACACACCTCTCAATTCACAAACACCCCCAAATCATCGCTCATGTCCGCGACCTTTGCTTCTCCCGCCTTGAAAGAGTTCGACACCCTCAACTGGCCCGTCCGCACCGAGGAAAACTGGCGCTTCGGCTCCTGGAAGGAGGCCAACCTCTCCAGCCTCAAGCCCATTGGGGAAGGCCAGCCCGCCCCCCTGCCCGAACCACTCGACGGCTTCACTCGCCTCGTCATCCAAAACAACACCCTCGTCTCGGGAGAATGTCCCGCCGTTTCGGTCGTCGACCAATCCTTTGGCCCGATTTCCCGCCTCGGATCGCCGAAACTGGCGGCTCTCCACGCCGCCCAGTCGAAAATGGGCCTTGATGTCCGCTGCCGCGAAGACCTCTCGCTCGAGGTCATCTACCTCATTTCGGGCGAAGGTCTCTGCCTCCCCGGCATGGTCATCGAAGCCGAAAATGGGGCGAAGGTCCGCGTGGTGCAACGCTTTCTCTCGACCGACGACGCCCCTGCCACGGTCGTCACCGCCACCGACATTCGCATCGGAGCCCAGTCACAGGTGACCTGCCTCGTGACCCAGGAACTCAACCCTCAAAGCAAGCTGATCCGCTTCGCCGATTCCACCCTCCAGGAATCGGCGAAAAGTAAATTGGCCGTCGTTCACACAGGTGCCAAATGGGTGCGCGAAGAAACCTACTCGACCGTCGATGGCTCCGAGGCCAGCTCGGAAATCCTCTCGGTCACCCTCCCCACCACCGGCCAGGAGTACGACCAGCGGACCCTGCAGCACCACGGTGCCCGTAACACCCACTCTGATCTCCTCTTCAAAAATACCCTTTTTGGCAAAGCCCGAACCATTTTCTCCGGTCTCATTTTTGTCGATGAGGGAGCTCACGGAACCGACGCCTATCAAACCTGCCGCAATCTCATGATGACGGACCAAGGCGAGGCCCACTCCATGCCCGGACTCGAGATCAACGCCGACGATGTGAAATGCTCCCACGGCAGCACCACCGCCCGCGTGAGCGACGAAGAGATCTTCTACCTCATGGCACGCGGTATCTCTCCGCGCAATGCCCGCAGCCTCGTCGCCCGTGGCTTCTCAGTGGAAGTGATCGAACGTCTTGAAGACGACCAACTTGAGGCCCTTGCCCTCGAGGTCGTCGATCGGAAATTCGCGATCGCTGACTGAGGCCACCTACCCCACTCCCAAAACGGGCCCCCGACATCTCTCTCAGGGCCCGTTTTTTGGGCTTCCGGTCGCGGCAAAGAAAGCAAAGGAGGTCTTGCGATCATCAGGCCCAAATTCCCTTTCTCGAGGTCCTCACCGAATTCTTTTTCCTGATCACCGAGTGAGTAAGATCTGCGCCCCCACAATGGTATCACTTCCTCTGAATGAAGATTATTCGACACCTTTTTTTGCTCCCCCTTCCAATTGGCCTGCTCCTCGCCACCGCCGCCCCGGCCAAGCCGCTCAAGGTCTACATCCTCTGCGGCCAATCCAACATGGAGGGCCACGCCCAAATCCACACCTTCCCAGCCGTCGCCAAAGACCCGAAGACCGCTGCCCTTTACCAAAAAATGGTGGGCCCGGATGGGAAACCGGTCGTTTGTGACGACGTCTGGATCGCCTATTCCTACGGCAATTCTTCGGGCGAACCCGCCGGAAAACGCTCTGGCAAACTAACCGCCGGATTCGGCAGCCAACACCATGTCGGCACCGGTAAGATCGGTCCCGAATTCACCTTCGGCATCACCATGCAGGAGCTTCAAGGCGAACCCATTCTCCTCATCAAGGACGCTTGGGGTGGCAAAAGCCTGCAGGTCGACTTCCGCCCGCCCAGCGGAGGGGAACCGGAAGACGAAAAAGCGCGGGAGAAGGCCGGCCGCTACTACCGCCTCCTCATCGAGCACGTGAAAGAGATCCTCGCCGACCCCGCCAAGGTTTACCCTGGCTATGACGCGAAGGAAGGATACGACCTAGCGGGCTTCGTCTGGTTTCAAGGCTTTAATGATCTCGTAGGCCGCTACCCGATGAAACAACACGCCGATGGAAGGAAGGGACTGAAAGATTACTCGGAATACGGCCGACTCCTGTCCTGCTTCATCCGCGACGTCCGTAGGGACCTCTCGGCTCCGAAGCTTCCCTTCGTCATCGGGGTCCTCGGCACCGGAGGGCCCGACGCCAAAGAGGGCACGCAGGCCTTCCGCACCGCCATGGCCGCACCCGCCCTGAGCAACGAATTCAAGGGATCCGTCGCCAATGTCTTCACCCACGAATACTGGCCAACCGAGATCGATGCAGTGCAGACCAAGATCAGCGAGATCACCCGAGAATTTACCAAGCAGGACCGCGCGATCAGAGAGAGGCGCAAAAAGGGCGAGAACTGGAAAGCCGAGGCCGAAAAACTCGAGAAGGAAAAGCGTGCCAAAATCGAAGCTTCCCTGAGCAAGGACGAGCTCTTTACTTTGGAAAAAGGCATCTCCAACCGCGGCTTCCATTACCACGGGTCCGCCAAGTTCTTCGCCCAGATCGGCAAGGCCTTTGCCGAGGCTCTCGTCACACTTGATCAGAAGAAATGAAGGCCAGGCTGACATCCCTGCACCACTTCCACGTCAAGGACATACCCCGGCCCGTGGCCCATACCATCCCACTACCGCAAGTCAAAACCCACCACGGCGAATCCATCGAGGCCAACGAAAAATGGCAAAGGAGAAAAAACCAAAGTGGCGAGCGGCATCCTTGGGATCAAGCAACCCAACCACGAGAACACCTTCCAACACAACCAGCCTTTCCCGGCCGCCTTGTCGGTGTCCTCGGTAATGACGCGACCACTGCAAGCCTTCGCGGTTATTCTCTGGTCACGTTGCTTCTCACCGTCGGGGCGATCACTCCTATCAGGGCGGAACTGGTGACGATCCAGTATGAGGCCGAAGCTGCCACTGTGGTGGGACAACCCTTTGGGCTCAATGTTCCCCGTCTCACCCGAATCCAAGGCATCTTTCGCTATGAATCTGGAGCTCCCGATTTGAAACCAAACGATCTCAGGCGAGGCAGTTTCATCCTCGGACCAAGTTCATGGCATTTCGAAGCCCATTTTCTCGGCCAGACCCTGGAGGGATCCATTCAAGCGGCCGCTTCTACCGAGACTTTCGGGCACACTTTACGCTTCAACGACGGCGGGGACCGCGACGATACCCGTGACATGCGCTTCAATGGCATCTCACGGCCCGACCTTGCCTTAGGATTTTCTATCGTCGGCAACGCCTCCAATCTCCCCACTGATCAGCTTCCCGCCCCATTTAACTATCAAATCGACGCCCCTCATACCTTCGTGATCGAAGACCAATCCGGTCGCATCTTACTGCAATTTCTCTCCATCAACCAAATCCCAAGCCCCCCTTCCCCGCCGATCCTCCACTTCATCACCCTCTCCCCACAGGGCGCAAAGGTTAGTTGGAACTCAACTCCAGGGCAGCGATATCAACTGGAACGTTCTCCCGACCTTCTTTCATGGACCCCCGTCGGTGATCCCGTGAACGCGACGACCAAGGAAACGACCACAACAGCCGGTCTGGAATCGGGCACTTCTTCATTCTACCGGATTCGCCACTTGGCCACTCCCTGAGCCTTGCTGAAACAGTCTCATTTCTGCCTTTGGCCATCCGCGATTCCTGATAATCTTCCGAGACTAGAAAAAACAGTCGCGATCTGTGCCAGAATCACACGATGCCGCTTCCCCTCCCGAGAACATAACTCTTCCTAAATTTCGAATTTCTCCGTCCTTCGTGAAGCCACACTTTCGCCTCCTCATCCTTTCATTCCTGTCCGTTTCCGGCCAGAGCAATGGTGCAGTGGATTACGGGAATGAAATCGCACCCCTTTTCGAGAAGCACTGCACCCGCTGCCACGGCGAGGAAAAACAGAAGAGCGGGCTGCGCCTCGACAGTCCGGCCGCGATCCGAAAAGGGGGAGACTCAGGCGAGCCACTCTTCATCGTCGGCCAGAGAAAGGAAAGCCACCTCTACAACGTGGTGAACCGCAAGGACCCCGATGAAGCGATGCCTCCCAAGGAAAAGGACGCACTTTCTGAAGTGGAGATTGAACTGATCGGACGCTGGATCGATCAGGGCGCTCCCCTTCCCGGAAACACCGAGTCCCCCCGTCTCACCTCGGATCATTGGTCCTTCCAACCGTTGCCACAAAATCACCGATACCAAGCGGTCGATGCCTTTCTCGACGAGTCCCTGACAGACAACAACCTCATGGCCAACAGCCGGGCCGACCGCCGCACCCTGATGCGTCGGCTCTATTTGGTCATGCTCGGACTCCCACCCACGCCGGAAGAGATGGAGTCCTTTTTGGCCAACGAGTCACCGCAAGCTTGGCCGAATCTGGTGGATCGAGTGCTGGCCAGCCCACACTACGGGGAACGAATGGCGCGACACTGGCTCGATCTCGTCCGCTTTGCCGAAAGCAACGGCTTCGAAACCAATCGCGAGCGCCCGACCGCGTGGCGCTTTCGCGACTACATCATCAACTCGTTCAACGCTGACAAATCCTACCACCGCCTCATCAAGGAACACCTCGCCGGCGACGCCCTCGGTGCGGATCTCGGCACCGGCTTTCTCGTGGCTGGTCCCTACGACATCGTCAAAAGCCCCGACCCGAACCTCACCCTGATGCAACGCCAGGACGAGCTGGCCGACATGATCAACACCACCAGCACGGCTTTCCTGGGCATGACCGTGGGCTGCGCCCGCTGCCACAACCACAAGTTCGATCCCATCACGCAACGCGACTACTACTCAATGCAGGCCGTCTTCACCGGCGTGGGCTTCGGGGAGCGCGCGATCCAGAAGCCGCTTACCGATGAAGACAAGAAACACCTCACCTCCCTGCATTCCTCGCTGGCCAAGGTGGAGCGCGAGCTGGCCGACCTGCGCACGCTTGCCCAGAGGTCCGAATCCACCACAAAACCCCTGCGCCCCCCGGTCAAGGCCACTTTCAATCAGGACACCTTTCCTCCCCAGATGGCCAAGTTCATTCGCTTTACCATCCGGAAAACAAACGCCTCCGAACCCTGCCTCGATGAATTGGCGGTCTTCACCCCCGGGGGCGAAAACGTGGCCTTGCAAAGTAAAGGCACGGTCGCCACCTCCTCCGGAAGTCTCAGCGGCTATCCCATCCACAAGCTGGCGCACGTGAACGACGGAAAAACCGGCAACAACTGGAGCTGGATCTCGAACGAAAACGGCCGCGGCTGGGTGCAGCTGGAACTGCCCCACCCCGCCACTGTGACACGCCTTGAGTGGTCCCGCGATCGCGACGGACGCTTCAACGACCGCATCGCAACCGATTACCTCGTCGAGCTCTCCCTCGACGGCCAATCGTGGACCTCGGTGGCCGGCTCGCACGACCGTCAACCGTATGGAGGTGAAGAAGACCCCGCAGCCTTTGTAGCCAAGCTCCCTGGCCCCAACGCTACCCAGGCCCGCGAGCTCCTGGCCCGCCAGAAACTTCTGCGCACGCAGATCAGCGAGCGGGAAAACGGCGTGAAGGCCTGGGTTGCCAACTTTTCAGCCCCCAGCCCAACCCACCGGCTCTACCGGGGCGACCCGATGGCGAAGCGCGAGGAAGTTCCGCCCGACGCCCTCGAGGTGATCGGCTCCCTCGGACTCGACACCACGACGCCTGAACAAAAGCGACGCCTCGCCCTCGCAGAGTGGATTGCCAACGACACCAACCCGCTCACCGCCCGCGTCATCGTGAACCGTCTCTGGCAATATGTCTTTGGCACCGGCATCGTCGATACCCCGAGTGACTTCGGCACCAATGGCACCCGCCCGACCCATCCCGAATTGCTCGACTGGCTCGCCGCCGACTTCATCGCGCACGGTTGGTCCCTGAAACACACCCTGCGACTTCTCCTCACCTCCGAAGCCTTCCAGCGATCCAGCAAAAGCCACTCGCTCTCGGCGCGAATCGACGCTGCCAGCCGCTTCCTTTGGCGTTTCCCACCACGCCGTCTCGAAGCCGAGGTCATCCGCGACTCCATCCTCTCGGTCGCCGGGACGCTCGACCTCACGATGGGGGGCCCGGGATTCCACCTCTTCGATGTCGATCGCGAAAACGTGGTCCATTACCACGCCAAGGAGGAAACCGGCCCGGCGGAATGGCGTCGCATGATCTACCTCTACAAGATCCGACAGGAACGCGATGCGGTCTTCGGAGTCTTCGATTGCCCCGACGGCAACCAGGTCATTCCCAAGCGCACACGCTCCACCACTCCGCTACAGGCCCTCAGCCTCTTCAACAGCCGCTTCACCATGCAGCAGGCCGAAAAGCTCGCCGCCCGAGTGGCAGGGAAAAAAGATCCCACAACCCGGGTTTTCCAACTGCTCTATCAACGGGCACCCGACGAAGCCGAGCTCGCCGACGCGAGTGACTTCATCAAGCAACACGGTCTTGTCCCCTTCTGCCGGGCCATGCTCAATACCAACGAATTTCTCTTCATTTTCTAAATGATCGACCGACGTCATCTCTTCGACCGACGCCATTTCCTGTCGCATTCCGTGAACGGTCTCGGCGGAGTGGCCCTTGCTTCGCTGCTAGGGCGCGAAGGTTTATTAGCCGACGACTTGAAACGCGAGAGTGCACCGGGGAAATATCCCATCCGCCCCGACGTCGATCCGGCCCGCCCCTACGCCCCGCGCCGGCCGCACCACCCGGCGAAGGCCAAGAAGGTCCTGATGATCTTCTGCTCGGGCGCGATCAGCCAAGTCGACACCTGGGACTACAAACCGGAGTTGATCAAGCGCCACGGTCAACCAATGCCCGGAGGCGACAAGCTCATCACCTTCCAAGGAGCCCAAGGAAACCTGATGAAGAGCCCGTGGGACTTCAAACCCCGCGGACAGAGCGGAAAGATGGTCACCGACCTCATCCCCCAACTCGGCGAGCTCGCTGACGAGATGTGCTTCCTCCACGGCATGACCGGGAAGACCAACACCCACGGGCCCGGCGAGAATTTCATGTGCACCGGCTTCACCCTCGATGGCTTTCCCAGCGCGGGGGCGTGGACCACCTACGCCCTCGGCAGTGAAGCCGAGGACCTCCCGGCCTACGTGGCCATTCCTGATGTGCGTGGCACCCCGCAATCGAGTGTCAATTGCTGGGGTCCGGGCTTCCTTCCGGCGGCTTTCCAAGGAACGAGTTTCAATGCCGCCAAGCCGGTGCAAAACATCGCCATCCCCAAAGGCCTCAATGGTGCCACCGACGCCGCCACCCGGGCCTTCCTGCAACGGCAGAATCATCGTCACCTGCAAAACCATCCCGGCGACAGCCAGCTCGCGGCCCGCATTGCGAGCTACGAACTGGCCGCCCGCATGCAGCTGAGCATTCCGGAACTTTCCGACCTGAGCCGCGAACCCGACTCGGTCCTCAAGGCCTACGGTGCCACCGACACCGGCAACAAGATCCTCGACCTGCGCGCAGCCTACGGCCGCAACTGCATCCTCGCCCGACGACTCATCGAGCGCGGTGTGCGCTTCGTGCAACTCTTCAACGGGGCCTATCAAACCGGCGGCGAAGGAGTCAGCAACTGGGACGGCCACAAGAAAATCAAGGAACAATACGACGTCCACGGCCCGGTCCTCGATCAACCGACCGCCGCTCTCCTCAAGGATCTCAAAACCCGCGGCTTGCTCAAAGATACTCTGGTGGTCTTCTGCTCCGAGTTCGGACGCATGCCGACTTTTCAAAAAGGTGCCAGCGGTCGCGACCACAATCCCAAGGGCTTCACCGCCTGGATGGCCGGGGCCGGGGTCAAGGCCCCTTTCACCTACGGAGCGACCGATGACTTCAGCTACCAAGCCGTCGAGGGCGTGACCACGGTCTACGATTTCTACGCCACCATCCTCCATCTCCTTGGTCTCGATCACGAACGTCTCAGCTTTTACCACAACGGCATCGAGCGCCGCCTCACCGACGTGCACGGAAAGGTCATCCGAGAGATTCTGGCCTAGGAGTCTGTCGGACTGAAAACACTCGGCGGTGACGCCAGGGCACCTACACTTGAGGAAGGCCACTGATTTGTTCGAGATAGGCCTGATCAAGGACGGCGTAGA
>JALQTQ010000170.1 GCA_023263995.1 Akkermansiaceae bacterium
GAGGAGGATGGGGTAGTCACCGGAGTGGTGGCCGAAGACGAGGAAGGTCGTCGATTCGAGTTACGGGCTCGCATGACGATGGATGCCTCCGGGCGCGACGCCCTCTTTCAGCGGAAAAAAAAGTGGCGTAAGCGTGATCCCAAGCTGAACAAGGTGGCGATCTGGACTCTCTACAAGGGGGCCAAGCGTGACCCCGGAATTGATGAGGGAGCCACCACCGTGGCCTATATTCCACAGAAGGGCTGGTTCTGGAACATCCCGCTCAAGGACGACATCGTGAGCAGCGGAGTGGTCGCCGAGCGTGATTACCTCTATCGCGAGGGACGGGATCCCAAGGAGATTTTTGAACGTGAGATCAAGGAGAACAAGTGGGTCGAGGAGCATCTTTCCGAGGGGGAACAGTTCGGGGAATACTGGGTGACCGGGGAGTATTCCTATCGGGCTGAGAACTGCGCCACCGATGGATGTCTTCTGGTGGGTGACGCCTTCGCCTTCCTCGATCCGGTCTTTTCTTCCGGCGTTTATCTGGCCCTGACTACCGGAGCGCTGGGGGCTGATGCGGTGGGGCGCGCCCTCGATGCTGGAGATACCAGCGCCGGGCAGTTCCGCGACTATGGCGAGCGGGTTTGCCAAGCCATCGAGTGGATGCGGAAGCTGGTTTATGCCTTTTACGACGAAGACTTCAGCTTCAAGGATGTCGTGATGAAATATGCCGAAGTCCGGCGGGATCTCACCGAGTGTCTCATCGGTAACCTCGTTGACCAAGACTACACCGAGCTTTTCGAACGGGTGAGCGAGTTCGCGGCCTTGCCGGAGGAACTACCGCACGGGAAAACCGTGCAAGCGTCCCGAGTGGCGGCCTCGATTTGAGCTTGCGAGACCGGCTATTCCACGCGGGCTTCTTCCGCACCAGAATGGCGCGATTTCGAGCGCCCGATGGGGGCGGTCAATCTCGATTCGGTTGGATTTTCCTCCGGACCTGGCTCTTGATCGCGCCATGAGGTTTCTTTTGTGCGTCGTGGCCTTCTGGGTTTCGTTGTCTTCGTGTGCCCGCACGAGCGGCTATCGGCAGTCCGAGGCCTTGACTATCGAGCCCCTGAAAAACGGTGTTCTCCTCGGGCACGTCGAGATGGATGATCAAGGGGATCTCATCAGTCATCGGCAGCTCAGACAAGTCATCGATCGGATCAAGAATGAATCCCGGGAACCGCTGCTTCTTTTGATCTACATTCACGGCTGGAACCACAATGCTTCCGGGCACCGGGTCTCTGGGGATCGTGACCTGCAAGGGTTTCGCGAGGCTCTCGAAAAGCTGGGGCATGCGACGGGTCAAAAGACGATGGGAGTCTTTTTCAGTTGGCGCGGTCGGACCTTGGCCAGCTTTCCCGTCGGGGTTGACTACTTTCATCGTCACGCTGCGGCCCTGCGGGTGGGGGGGGAGGCCGGGGTGGCGGCCTTGTATGAGTTGGGTATGACGGCCCGTGAGGCCAACCGGGGAAACCGGGTGGTGATGGTCGGGCATTCCCTCGGGGGTGCGATTTTGGAAAGCGCTTTGGGAGAGTCGATGGCGGCGAAAGTGGCAACGGCTTCCGCCCGGGGCGAGCGCTTGAAACGTCGGGATTTTCCGGCCGACCTTGCCATTAGTCTGAATTCGGCTGGGTCGGCGATCCACGCCCGCCAGCTCATCACCACCTTCAAGGAGCGCGGTATTCGGGAGATTGAGGGAGGGCCGGTTCTTGTTTCCCTCACGAGCCGGACAGATCTCGTGACCGGGGTGTTTTGGCCGATCGGTCATTTTTTGGGACGGTATGTTCCGGGATTCAACTGGTTCAACACCGGGGTGGCCGGGCAATACCGAAGAGAGGCTCGCAAGGACCGCCTCGCGGGAACGCAACGGGAAGCCCATCGAACCACGGTCGGACATTTTGAAGCCCTGTTCAGCCATCAATACCGGAAAACGGGTTCCGAAAAGCGTGATCTGTCCACCATCCTTCGGGACAATCGGGCCAGCCGAGTGGGCAATGGCTTTCTGGTCAAAGGCGAGGAAGACATTTTTCTCTTTTCGCGGCGGGATTCGCCCTGCTACAACCGATCTCCCTACTGGATCATCCCGGTTCCCGGGGAGTTCATCAGGAGCCATTGGGACCAATGGAACGGCAATTTCATCGCCATCATGACCTCGCTGATGTCGCTGCTCGGTGAGTAGGGGAGGGATTGGGTTGTTTTACCGGGAGAATCGGGCAAATTCTCCCCGTCGCATGAAGATCACCATTCTAACAGCTGGTACCGGGAGTTACTACTGTGGGGCGTGCATGCGTGACAATGCTTTGGCGAAGGAGCTGCTGGCCCGCGGGCATCAGGCCCATTTGGTGCCGATGTATCTTCCCCTGCGGCTCGATGAGGACCGGGTGGATGAGGATACCCCGGTCTTTTTCGGGGGGATCAATGTCTACCTTCAGGAAAAGTACGGTATTTTCCGGAGAATGCCTCGTTGGGTAGACCGGTTCTTGAACGGGAAGTGGCTCTTGCAGGCGGTGGCGAAGCGGAGTCACCTCACCTCGGCCCGTGAACAGGGGGAGATGACCTGCAAGATGTTGCGACTTGAAGAGAGCAACCTCGGTCGCGAAATCGACAAGCTGTTGGCCTGGCTGGATCAGGAAGGGCGACCGGAGGTCGTGGTCCTCTCCAATGCTTTGTTGGCCGGTTTGGCCGGGGTGCTCAAGGAGCGGCTGGGAGTGCCGGTGGTGTGCACTTTTCAAGGAGAGGATTCCTTTTTGGATGGGCTTCCCGCCCCGTGGAGAGAGCGGGCCTGGGAGGAAATGGCGCGGAAGGTCGCCGACGCCGATGCGCTGCTTGCTCCCAGTCGCTTTTTTGCGGGAGTGATGGAGACCCGGCTGGGACTCCCGGAGGGGGGCATTTCCGTGATTCCCAATGGGATCGATTTGAAGGGTTACCGCCTGACCGAGCCTCGCAAGCGCATCGGTTTTTTGTCTCGGATGTGTGCAGGGAAAGGCCTTGGACTTCTCGTGGACGCCTTCATTGAATTGGACGACCCTGAGCACAGCCTCGCGATTGCGGGGACCATGGGGGGAGGTGACGCCGGATACGTGGCTGGGTTGAAGAGGAAGCTGGAGAAGGCCGGACTGTCGGATCGGGTGGAGTGGTTCCCGGACCTGAATCGGGAAGAAAAGGTCGACTTTTTGGCGAGCCTCACCGTTTTTTCAGTTCCCACCGTGATTCCGGAAGCCTTTGGTCTTTATCTGGTTGAAGCGATGGCCTGCGGGGTGCCGGTGGTGATGCCTCGGACCTCGGCTTTTCCCGCAATCGTGAGCGAGGCCGGGTGCGGTGTGCTGGTGGAGCCGGAGTCCTCGGCTGATTTGGCGCGGGGGTTGCGTGAGGTGCTCACCAGTCGAGATCGGGCTGCGATGGGAGAAAAGGGTCGGCGGGCGGTGGAAAAACGCTACCATGTCGGGGCCATGGCAGAGGAATTTGAAAAGCTCTTTGGGAAGGTGGTGGAAGAATGAGCGAGAGTTTTGAGTGGAGCCGAGCGGTAGAGTTTTACGAAACCGATCTCGCCGGGATCGTGCATTTCTCGAATTTTTACCGCTGGATGGAAGCGGCCGAACATGCCTTTTTGCGGAGCCGGGGCATTGTCCTCCATCAGGGGCCGCTGGGGTGGCCGCGGGTCAGTGCCGGAGCCGACTTCAAGAAGCCAGTCAAGTTTGGTGAGCTCGTCCGGGTGGTCGTCTCGGTGGGGGAATTGCGGACGCGCTCGGTGCGATACGACTTTGAAATCCGGGTGGGAGGAAGCGATGAGGTGCACGCCACCGGGAGCCTGACTGCGGTCTGTGTGGATCTCAAAACGATGAAGGCGGTGGAAATCCCCGGGGAAATCCGCGCGAAACTGTCGGGTGATCATGGATGAGCTCGCATTTTAGGGTGGCGAGGTGGGCCGCTTCGGCGATAGTGCGCCCAGTTAGATGAACAATGTCGGGAGATAAAAAAATGAATTGGGTGGGATTTGCACTAATGACAGTGGCCTTTTGGGGCCTTTACGGGGTCTTTTTGCACAAAGGGTCGATGAAAATGGCCGACCCGGATTTTGGCCGCTACAAAGCCTTTCTTGTGGTGGGGATTGCCTACTTCCTGGTGGCAGTGCTGGCTCCGCTGATCCTGCTGAAAGTCTCGGGGGCCAATCTCAAGTTCACCGGTGAGGGCTTCAAGTGGTCGCTGATTGCCGGAACGGTTGGGGCCATCGGGGCGCTCGGGGTTCTCCTTGCCTTTGGCAAGGGCGGACCGCCTGCGGCCGTGATGTCGATCATCTTCGCCGGAGCTCCGGTGGTGAATGCCGTGGTGGCCCTGAAACTTCATCCGCCAGCGGGCGGAATGGCGGCGATCCGCTGGCAGTTCTTTTTGGGAATCGCGCTCGCCGCTCTCGGAGGATTCCTGGTGACGAAGTTCAAGGATCCCAAGCCGCTCCCGGTGCAGAGCGAGTCGAAATAGCCGACTCGCTCACGAGATGACCACCGGGTGTTCGCCTGCTCCAGTCAGCTCGCCGATCGCGGTTGCCATGGTCGCACCATTTTCGAGGAGAATCTCGCGTGCCTGATCGGCATCGGAAGCCCTGACTGCGAGAAGAAGGCCACCTGAAGTCTGGGCATCGGCAAGGAGCACTTGCAGTTCTTCGGTGACAGCGGGGGAAAAAGAGGTGAACTCTCGGGCAAGGCGCAGGTTTTCCCGGCTCCCTCCCGGGACACATCCTTGCTTGATGAAATCAAAGACCACGGGATCGATGGCGGGAACGTCGGAGGCTTTGATCTCTGCGGTCACGCCGGATTCCCGACAGATGTGGCTCAGGTGGCCGAGGAGCCCGAAGCCGGTGACGTCGGTTCCGGCGCGGGTGAGTCCGGCAGCTGCGATTGCCGAGCCTGGCTCGTTCAGGCGGGCCATCTGGGCGGCCACTTTTTCCTCGAGTTCTTCGGAAGAAATCCCCCGTTTGATGGCGGTGGAGATGATCCCGGTGCCGAGGGGCTTGGTGAGGAGAAGGACATCTCCGGGCTGGGCACCCGCATTCGAGATGATCTTTGAGGGATGAACGAAGCCGGTCACCGAGAGCCCGTAGAGGGGTTCGGGATTTTGCACGGTATGACCGCCCGCCAGGGAGCACCCCGCTTCGGCAACCTTGTCGGCCCCGCCCTTCAGGATTTGGTTGATGGTATCGAGGTCGAGGAGGTCGGTGGGCACGGCCACGATGTTCATCGCGGTCACCGGGCGTCCCCCCATGGCGTAAATGTCGGACAGCGAGTTGGCAGCCGCAATCTGACCGTAGCGATACGGGTCATCGACAATGGGGGTGAAGAAATCGAGAGTTTGCACGAGGGCTAGGTCGTCGCTGATGCGGTAGACCGCGGCATCATCCGAGCTTGCCGAGCCAATCAGGAGGTCGGGGTCGGAAAGATGGGTGAGGCCACGCAAGACTTGCGTGAGTTCGGCCTGTCCGAGTTTGGACGCTCATCCCGCGCAGGAAGAAAGCTCTGTCAGGCGTCTGATCTCTTCACGACTCATGAGGCCGGAGTCTAGCGGCTGTCGGGAATTTGAAAACCCTTTCCCTTTTGGAAGGCTGGTTTATGAATGAAGGGGAAGGCGAGATGGCACGAAGAAAAATGTCCTACAATATCGAGGGGGTCACCCGTCGGACCCCTCGACACGATCCCGGCCTGGTGGTTTTTTTCGGCTTGGTGATCCTTTTGCTGCTGGGGGTGATTCTGTCGCCCATTCCCGGCAAGTTGCGTCGTAAACTGGGCTTGTCTGATTCGCGGCCGCTCGAGGGGAAGGAAACGGTAGTCAGAGTCCCTGAGACAAAAATCGTCTACCAAGACCGCGTGGTCGAAAAGAAGGTAGATGTCCCTCCCCCGTATTATCAGGTTGCCAAGGGGACCGATGTGGCCAAGACGTCGAAGGGCTTCGATTACAAACACACGGTTGAGGAGAGGCCAGGAAGGCTGGCGTCGGGCGAGCGCGAAAAAGATGGGGCCTATGAGGCATCCCTCGTGTTTTCGGTCAACCGTCCTGAGGCTGCCAAGCGCATTGACGAGTTGACGGCCATGAATCCAGCTCTCGAGGAAATCCTTCCCGACTTGCCGGTGATGGTTGAGGCTGCGGTCATTTCGCCCTTTTACAAGGGACTTTACGACAACAAGAAGGAGCGGCTCAAGCAGTATGCCAACCGCTTCGACCGGGTCCTGACCAAGCATAATTACTATGATTGCCAGACCATGCTGGAGATGGAACATCCGCAGTCAAAGCGGAAGGTGTTCCTGATGCAGGCTGATATGGATGTCGTTTCGGACGGCTCGGATGGGGACCGCTTGCCAGAGATGCCGGAGGAGATTGTCAATTCAGCCTACTACCAGCCTTTCACCAGTTATGGTTGGCCCAAGACAGGCACGGTGGAAAACCCCATGATCGCAGGATGGAAGAAGAGGCTGGAAAAAGCGAGGGAGCGAGGCGATGCCGACGAAGTGAAGCGACTGGAGACCGGGATCGCGGATCTGAAGCGGCGAAGTTTCCTGATTGCGGAATATGATCCCTTCATTGTGATCCCGATCGATATCCTCGGGGACCGTCAGAGTGCCTGGGGCCCGAACGTCGGTGATTACGTTGCGGTGATCTATGCCGAGAAGATTTACCCGGCGATCGTAGGCGATGGTGGCCCCACCTTCAAGGTGGGAGAAGCGAGCCTGCGTCTGGCCAAGGAAATCAACAGCAGGGCTGGCCCTTATAGCCGCCCCGTTTCAGACGTGAGCGTGACCTATCTCGTCTTCCCCCGTAGTTCGGCCGAAGTTTGGAAGGAACCCGATTACGAGAGTTGGCGTTTGGAGACCGCCAAGCTGATCGAGGAGATCGGCGGTTTGGGGGAAGGTTACCAACTTCATCAGTGGAAGGACCTCCTGCCGCAAAAGGAGGAGTCGGAGTGAGGAGGCCCTCCCCACAAACGAGGCTGTCGTCGGGTCATCATGAAGAACCCGAAAGCGCGGAAAGAAATCCGCGGGGTGGTTTCTGCCTGACTTCTCCCCATTTCCGGAGAAAAGGGGCTCCCCACTGCGTTTGTGCAAGACCTTGCGCGGATACCATCAATTACGCGCGGCTTCGGCTCGCAGACGAGTCACCACTTCATCGATCGTGATCGTGGGGATGGCGAGAGAACGATGACGCATCGCGCGGGCAATGTTGATCCCGAGGACCTTGCCCTTGAGATTGACCAAGGGGGTGCCGGCCAGGTTCGGGCGCAAGGGTTGGTCATGGTAGAGGGTGCGGGGAAAACCGTCGCAGCGGTCACTGAGGTCGCCACCGCGGGCGCTGAGGGAGCTGAGTCGACCGTCCCGCTGAGCGGCATTACGGCTGAAGGAATCGGCCCCGGTGGAGGGGCGGACGTCGAGGATGGGCTCGAGGGTCAGTTCTTCCTTTCCTCGTTTGATCCGCAGGGTGACCTTTTCGCCCGGCAAGCGCTTGCCGAGGAGTTTGACAAGGGCCTCGAGGGTCTCGACCGGAGTATCCTCGAAAGCGATGATTTCGTCGCCTTCG
>JALQTQ010000171.1 GCA_023263995.1 Akkermansiaceae bacterium
CTGCGCTTGGTTTCTGTGTTCCGCGAAGTCTGTCCGTAGCTTTGCCGCGTGCACCTTGGCTCGATCTCGTGTCGAGTGATAAGCGCGTTCTCTTTTCCCGGAAGCTGAGACGCTGGCGGGGGTTTCAACAAGCCATCCTTTTGGGGTCTTGCGGAAGTTGAAGCTGGGTTTCCTTGGCACGTCGATATGGTGCCCGAATCGCCTCTAAAAGTCGAGAAATAACGGAAATGAGAAGAAGCGTCTTCAAAAAGATCTGATTTCAAGGGGATTACAAGCGATACCGTCCAATTCAAGATCAGTGGGTCAGTGGAAAAGATGGGGTCCAGAGCTCCCCGTGCACGAAGGGCAGGTGCCGCGATCGGGTGGGGGGTGCAATGCTGCGGTTCCCGCCTGATTTGCAGGAGGGTCAGGAGCATCACAAGAAGACCCGGAAGGAGAACGGCTCTGAGCTTCATACTGGAGCCTTGACAGGGACTCGGGGCGGACAGTTTTTCTCCTCACCCGGGTGACAAGATTGAAAGCAAGAATCGTTGCCACCCGTCGGCTTCAGAGGAATTGCGGGTGGGACAGGCCTGCAAAGGAATGGCAGCCTCGGTTTTCTCATTGGTGCTCCCTCACTTCGGGAGCTTGACCTTGCGCGCGAGGGAGAGAAAGTCGCGGCGCAGTCCATCGGGGTCGGGGTTGAGGGCTCCGGAAGCCCAGGCGACGGCCTTGCTCCGGGTGGTGTCGCCCTTGTAACGGGAATCGCTGACGAGAAGGCCGAAGGCCGCCACCGCGCTGGCAAAGCGAAAGTCGGAACTTGCCTGCTCAAAGGTCCTTCGGGAATCCGTCACCGTCCTGGTCAGCAACTGGCTGCGGATGCCCTGGGGCCGCTTGTAGCGCACTTTCAGGGTGAACAGGTCAGTCTGGTTTCCGTTCGGGGTTCCAGTCTTTTGGTATTTCAAGTCGGCCACTGGTTTGACGGGGTCCGCCACCCCGGGAGGCACGATTTCATACAGCGCGGTGACGCGATGCCCCGCGCCCATGTCACCCGCGTCCTTGCGATCGTCCTCGAAGTCCTCGGCCGCCAGGAGGCGGGTTTCGTAGCCGATGAGACGATAAGAGCTGACGGTGGTCGGGTTGAACTCGACCTGAATCTTCACGTCCTTGGCGACCGTCTGCAGGGTGGCGCCCAGTTCATTGACGAGGACTTTACGGGCTTCGAGCTCGGAATCAATGTAGGCGTGATGGCCGTTTCCATTCTGGCCCAGAGCCTGGAGCGTGGAGTCCTTGAGATTGCCCATTCCAAAACCGAGGGCGGTGAGTGCGACTCCACTTTGGGCCTCTTTCTTGATGAGCCTCTTGAGTTCGCCTTCGTCCGTGATGCCGACATTGAAGTCTCCATCGGTCGCGAGAATGACCCGGTTCAGGCCATTCCGGAGGAGGTTTTTCCGTGCCAATTCGTAGGCCTTCCTGATGCCACCCGAGGCAAAGGTGGAGCCTCCCGATTCCAGCTCGTCGATGGCGGCGATGATCTTGTCCTTTTTTGAACAGGAAGTCGGTGGAAGGGCCACGGTGTCCTCACCCGCATAGGTCACGATGGCAACACGGTCCCGGTCCTGCAATTGCTCGACGAGCAAGCGCATCGACTTCTTGACGAGGGGGAGCTTCCCGGGACCGGTCATGGAACCCGAGACATCAAGGAGAAAGACCAGGTTGGCCGCGGGACGTTCAAGGGCCGGGATCTCCTCGGAGCGAAGACCAATCAAGGCGAGCTTGTGCCGGGGATTCCAGGGACAAGCCGCCACCTCGGTATGGATCCCGAAGGGAGCTTCGCCGACCGGGGCGGGGTAGCCGTAGTCGAAATAGTTGATGAGTTCCTCGACCCGGATCGCTCCGGCCGGCGGGCGTTCGTTCTCACGCACGAAGCGGCGAAGGTTGGCGTAGGAAGCGGTGTCGACATCAATGGAAAAGGTGGAAAGGGGATCGCGGCTGGCTGACTTGAAGGCGTTCTCGTCCTTCGATGGATAGGATTCGGTATTGAAGTCCGGCATCCCGATGGCGGACCAGCCGGACCGATTTCCGGCCGTGACGATGCCACCAATGCTTCCACCGCCGACAAAGACCGGTGAAGCCACCATCGCGGGAGCGGATTCGGGAGAACCTTGCTGGCAGCCTGTAAAGGTCAAGGCGGCGAGGACGATGGAGAGCAGGCGTTTCTTCATGTGGTTGGCATGTTTACTGGTTTCAAATCTTGGTCAATGCTAAAAAACCAGCACATAACCCTTGCGAGTGCGGCTTGCGGGTTGGGGAGGGAGCGATTATGTCGTCGTCCTGACCATCACCTATCCAGACCTGCCGGTCTCGCGGCGGAGGGATGAGATTCTCGGGGCCATGCGGGCTTCGCAGGTGGTGGTGGTGGTGGGTGAAACGGGAAGCGGGAAGACGACCCAGCTCCCCAAGATGGCGGTCGAGTTGGCTCGCCAAACCGGTCAGAAGGGCCGGATCGGCTGCACCCAGCCACGTCGCTTGGCCGCGACCTCGGTGGCCCGGCGGGTGGCCGAGGAATGCCGCGTCGAGGTGGGCCGCGAGGTCGGGTGGCAGGTCCGTTTTACCGAGGTTTGTTCGGAGGAGACCAAGGTCAAGTTCATGACGGACGGAATCCTCTTGGCGGAAACGCAGGGGGACCGGGAGCTCCGGCAATATGATACCCTCATCATTGATGAAGCCCACGAGCGATCCTTGAACATCGATTTCCTGCTGGGCTATCTCAAGCGGCTGGTGAAGCGGCGTCGAGACCTGCGGGTGGTGATTTCGTCGGCCACCTTGGATGCCGGGCGTTTCTCGGAGTTTTTCGACGACTGCCCCGTCATCGAGGTCGAGGGGCGAACCTTTCCGGTCGAGGATGTGTTCCTTCCCGGCGACGAAGGAGAAAGCCTCCGGGATCATGTCCTGCGGGGTGTCGAGTATGTCACCGACCTCGATCCGGACGGCGACGTGCTGGTCTTTCTGCCGGGCGAGCGGGAAATCCGGGAGTGTGCCGACCTCATCCAGGGACAGGGCTTTCGCAACACCGAAGCGGTTCCGGTTTTTGCGCGTTTGTCCTTGGCGGATCAGGAACGGGTCTTTCACCCCAGCGGAAGGCGGCGGGTTTTTCTTGCCACCAATGTGGCGGAGACTTCCCTGACCATTCCGGGGATTGTCTCGGTGGTCGACAGCGGGATGGCCCGGGTGAGTCGTTTCAGCCCGCAGCGGCAGGTCCAGAGTTTGCAGATCGAGATGATCTCGCAGGCCAGCGCGCGACAGCGGCGGGGACGTTGCGGCCGGGTGCGCGAGGGATTGTGTGTCAAGCTCTATGACGAGGAGAGCCTGGCGATGGCACCCGAATTCACCGACCCGGAGATCCGGCGCAGTGCGCTCTCCGGGGTGATCCTTCGGATGCTCTCCTTGAAGCTCGGTGACGTGCGTCAATTTCCCTTCATTGACCCGCCCGGGCCCCGTGCCATCAAGGAAGGCTGGGAGACCTTGGAGGAAGTGGGGGCGGTCGCGAAAAAGAACGAGGCCCAGCTGACGGAGATCGGGTGGATCTTGGCCAAGCTGCCCCTTGACCCTCGCCTTGGCCGGATGTTGTTTGAGAGCGAGAAGCGGGGCGTTTTTAACGAGGTCCTCATCATCGTCTCGGGCCTCTCCGCCATGGATGTCCGCGAGCGCCCTCAGGGAAAGGAGGAGCAAGCCGACGAGCGGCAGAAGCAGTTCCTTGATGAGAAGTCGGACTTCGGGGTCTTTCTCAATCTCTGGCGCGGAATTCAGGAATTCCGTGGGGAGAAGGGGAAACTGAAGTCCAACCAGCTGCGGCGGTGGTGCGAGAAGCACTTCCTGAGTTATCGTCGGGTCCGCGAGTGGCTCGGGGTTCACAGTGAATTGCGCCGCGCCTTTCGCAAGAGGGGTGGGGAGGGGAAAGTCATCGAATCGGCAGCCGATGTCTATGCCGAGGTGCACAAGTCCATTCTCACCGGGATCCCGCGTCAGATCGGGGTGTGGGACAAGGAAAAGAGAGTCTATCACGGGGTGGGCAACCGGCGTTTCGCGGTCTTTCCGGGATCGGGGCTTTTCAAAAGCAAGCGCGCCTTGTGGGTGCTGGGCTTTGAATTGGTGGAGACCTCCCGTTTGTGGGCGCGCAAGGTGGCCGAGATTGATCCGGCCTGGGTCGAGGAGGTGGTCCCTCATTTATGCCGTTGCAAGCAGCACTCGCCCTACTGGAACGAGCAGCAGGGTGCGGTTTACGGTACGGAGGATGTCGTAATCGGGGGGCTCACCGTGGTGGAGGGGCGGCGGGTTTTCTTCGGGCGGGTGAATCCCAAGGCGGCCTTCGAGGTCTTCGTGCGGGAGGCCTTGGTCGAGGGAAGGATGCGGGGCAAGAACATGGTCCTCCAGAACCTGTCCTGGCTGAAGGGGCAGATTCTCGCGGCCGAGCGGAAGTTGCGGCGGGTCGGGTTCCTCTGGAACGAAGTGGCGGCCTATGACTTCTTCTTCGAGCGTCTTCCCGCCACCATCAACACCGCGAATGATTTCTACAAGCTGACCGGGGAGCCGGCCGAGGCCGGGAAACTTATGGTGCGTTTTTCGGATCTCGTCTGGGAAGAGGGCATCGAAGACCGCCTGCGGCTTTTCCCGGACGAAGTCGAGCATGGAGGCCGGAAGTGGCGGGTGGTCTACGTCAGCGACCCCGAAGCCGAGGATGACGGGTTGACCTTCGAGGTGACGATCGATGAGCTTGTGCGGTTCCCCGATGGACTTCCGAGCTGGGGGGTTCCCGGGATCCTTGCAGAGCGGGTTGAGTTGTTGATCCGCAGTTTGCCCAAGGACTGGCGTCGGGAATGTCAGCCGGTGGCGGAGAAGGTGTCGGGCTTTTTGGAAGAATGGGAAAACTGGGAACCGCAGGGGGATTTGGGGGAGGCATTGTTGGATTATCTTCGCGAGAAGGTGGGGAGGAATTCCCTCGATGGCATCGAGCCGGACCGATTGCCGCCGCATCTGCGCCCCAAGGTGCGGGTGCGCGATGAGAAGGGCAATGTCATGGCCTTTGGTGAGGATGTCCGCGGAATCAAGGAGAGGCTGGCAGGAGAGATGCGGACGCGCCGGGAGGCCGCAGCCAACGAGGAGTGGGAAATGACCGGAGGCGAGGTCTGGAGTTTTGGGGAGGTCCCGATGGAAGCCGATGGAGGGATCTTTCCGGGCTTGGTCGATGAAGGCGAAACGGTGGGGATGAGGGCCTATCTGGAGAAGGAGGAGGCCCTGGAAAGTCACCGGGCCGGGGTGGTGCGCTTGTTCCTGCTGGAACACGGGGAGCACCGCCAGTATCTCCGGAAGAATTTCCCACTGAAAATGGCGGGTCGCCTCCTCCTGCCGCTCCTGCCCGAAGGAACCCTGGAGGATCTCGTCCGAGTGGCGGCCGAGGGGGCGATGGGATCGTTACCGCGGAACGAGGAGAACTTTGCGATGGTGTCCGCAACCGGACGGGGTGAATGGTATCGGAGTGCCGAAAGGCTGTCCGAATCCGTTGAGGGCATGGCCGACGCCGACGGACGGGTGCGTGAATGGATGGGGAACAATCGGTCCCACCGTCATCTGAGCGAGGTGGTGCGGCAACTGGAGGACCAACGCGAGTGGCTGTTGCGTCCGGGATTTGCCTGGAAGGCGGGCTTTGAGCGCATGGCCCGCTACCAGCGGTACTTTTTCGGGATGGAGGACCGAATCCAGCGGATCGACACCCAGCCCTTGATTCGCGATGAGGAGAAGCAGGACCAGTTCCTGCCACTATGGGAGCAATGGTTGGCCTTGTGGCAGGACCGGCCGGAAGCGGTGTGGCTCTGGGAGGTCGGCTGGATGCTCGAGGAATGGCGTCTGCAGTTGTTCGCCCCCGGCGCGCCGCGGGTTGGAAAGGTCAGTGCGAAGCTGATTGAAAAGGCGCTAGGGTTTTAAGACGTGGCAAGGCTCGCTGCGCCCCAAAGCACAAAAAAAGACCCGCCGTGGAAGGCGGGCCTTTTTGAGAAAAGTCCGGATGAGATGGTTTACCAGCCGCCTTTGTCGCGTCCTCCGCGGCGCTCACGCCCACCGCCACCGCCACGTCGGTCGTTGCCGCCGCCACGGCGGTCTCCGCCGTATCCACCGCCTCCGCGGTTTTGCTGGGGCTGGCGTTCCTCGGCTTCGTTGACGCGCAGGTTGCGCCCCATCAGGTCGGCCCCGTCCATTTCCTCAATGGCTTTGCGGGCTTGATCGTCATCGGCCAAGGTAATAAAGGCGAACCCGCGCGGGCGGTTGGTTTCACGGTCGAGCGGGATGAAGAGATCATCGATCGTTCCGTAAGCGGAGAAGGCTTCGCGAATGTCGTTATCGGAAGCAGCGAAAGGCAGATTGCCAAGATACAGTTTCATAGTCGTGTCATTAAAAACGCAGCCGAAACGGGGTCACCATTCCGGCTGCGCCCCGACATGATGGCGGGAATTGTCGAGATAGCGAGGATTAGCTGAAAACTTTTGCAGGATTGCGGGAAAGAGCGGGCGGGCTTAAGCTCCCATCCATGACGCAAATGATCATGATCGGAATGCTAATGGCCTCGTGGGCCACCGCCAAGGTTGGCCCGGATTTTGTGGCGGCGGCCACGGAAAGGCATGGTGACTTCGGAGAACAGGCGGCCCGTTTTCTGGTCGAAGGCATGCCCGAGGCGGACCGCGAAAGCTTGTCGGTGGAGTTTTTGATGAAGAATCTCGATGGGGCCTTGCAGGCGAGGGAGGAGTTTCCTTGGGGCAAGAAAATTCCCGATGAGATCTTCCTCAATGACGTCCTACCCTACGCTTCGCTGGATGAAACCCGTGAAGATTGGCGATCGTTCTTCTATCCCAAGTGCAAGGAGCTGGTCAAAGGTGCCAAGACCACCACGCAAGCGGCCCAGGCCATCAACAAGGGGATCTTCAACCTGATCAAGGTACACTACAACACGGGCCGCAAGGCACCCAATCAAAGCCCAGCGGAGTCGATCAAACTGGGAATGGCCACCTGCACCGGGCTGTCGATCATTCTGGTCGATGCCTGTCGCTCGGTTGGAGTGCCGGCCCGCGTGGCCGGGACCGCCCTGTGGTCCAACAAGCGGGGGAATCACACCTGGGTCGAGATTTGGGACGACGGGAAGTGGTCTTTCACCGGAGCGGATGAATACGATGCGCAAGGCCTGAACCGGGGCTGGTTTGTTAATGACGCCTCGAAGGCGATCGAAGACGATTGGCGTCATGCCATTTGGGCCACCTCTTGGAAGAAGACGGGAGACTTTTTTCCGATGGTTTGGAACATCCGGAACCGGGAAATACCGGCGGTGAATGCCACCCAGCGCTACCTCCAGAAGGAAAAGAAGGACGAGAGCCTGATCTTTTTCCGGGTCTGGGATAGAAAGGGCGGGAAGCGGTTGGTCGCGACCCTCAACGGAACGACTCAAACGAAGGCGGGGACTGCCGATCTGAATGACATGCCAAGTTTGAAGGTGAAGGAAGGGGAGGTCGTCAAGGTG
>JALQTQ010000172.1 GCA_023263995.1 Akkermansiaceae bacterium
CCGACCAACTTCACCTTTCGGAACCTCGGAGTTTCCTTGGAAGTGCTCCCGCAGGTCGGCCCCAACCGAGAGATCATCGAAGTTTCGGTCATTCCCACCGTCACCGACTTCGAGGGATTCATCAATTACGGCACGCCCATCTCGGGGTCGTCGACCAACACCAGTGTGAATTTCACGGATGGCACGGTGGCGAGTTCAAGCATCTTCGGGCGTCTCACCGAGAATGCCATTTTGAAACCTCTCTTTCGGGTGACTCGAGGCAACACCACAGTGCGGGTGGTCGACGGGCAGACCATTGTGATCGGCGGTCTGGTCGAAGAGATCCGGAAGGACATTGAAGACAAGGTGCCCATTCTGGGTGATATTCCAATTGTCGGTCGGCTCTTCCGTCAGGATGGCCTCTCAGTGGAAAAGCGATCGATCTTGATCTTTGTCACAGTGGAACTCACGGATCCGGCAGGCAATCTCTACCGCGATCGTTGATGAGCACGAATTTACCTCCCCGACGCGACCCCGCCGGAGACGAGGACGGGCCGGAGTCTTCCGGCCCGCCGAAAGATCAATACAGCCTTGATGAAATGATGAAAGCGCTCCGGGACAAGGAGCGCGAAAAAGAGGAGAAAGGTGAGGTCGTGACCCGGGCTGATGGCACGGTTGCCCGTAAGATCAAGCGGCGGCATCGGCGTTCCAAGCAACCTGGCAAGCAAACGCCGGAAATGGCGAGAAAGAGGATCATCGTCCGGGTGGTCCTCGCAGCCTTGTTCGTTTTGATTTTGCTGCTCACCGGACTTTTTTTGATCATCCATCAAAATAGCAAAGGATACCGTGACGGTCTCGAGGAAATGGCGGCAAGCTGGACGGGGGCCGAGGAAGTCACCCTGGGGGGCTTGAAGCGCTTGCCAGGGTCGTGCGCGATCAACGTGGCACGCTTTTCTTGGCTGGGGGATTCATTCGTCAAGGAGTTGCAAATCAACAAGGTGACCGGTGAAGTGGGCTTCGCTGCCTTCTTCGGAGCACGACCGGGAGGGCCACAGTTGGGCGGTCGATCAGGCAAGATGACCTTGCAAAACCCATCGTCAGCCTGGGAGGGAATCGTCCTGCAAGATGAGGATGAATTTCCCTTCCGCTTCTCGCAATACTTCTGCGAGGCCCTCGATGTCAAGTTTGGTGAGAGTGGGCCAGTGGCGTTGAAGGACGCCTCGGTGATTTTGAGTTACGAAGGCCTTGAGGGATACCAAGTGACGCTCGATGAAGGGATCTTGCAGGTGGCTGGTTGGAATGATTTCCCGGTCTCGAGTGCTCTTCTTCGCTTTCGGGAAGGAGAAATCGATATTCGCCGGATTTCCCTGGAGCAAATCCGCAGCGATGGCATGACTCTCGGTGGGGGATTGGACCTCCGGGGCAAATTTCCCTTGAAGCCTGGCACTCAAGCGCGACTTGAGCTGGAGACCGAGGATTTTCCGCTGGAACTTTTGGTCGGTGAGCGTCTCTCTCGTTTCATTCAAGGCTCCTTGATCAAGTCGGAGGGTGAGGTGGTTTTCACCGTGGGGGAAGATCAATTGGACGAGGTCAGGGTTGATTTTGAAGGTAAGAGGGCCCGCATGGACGGGTTACCTTTTTTGATGAACTTGGACAGTTTGTTCCCTGACCAGGGGTTCGACGTTCTGGAGTTTGAGGAAGGAGTGTCCAAGGCTTCGCTTTCCGGGACGCTGCGGGTACGCCCGGAGGGGATGGCCCTCGAAAATCTGGAGCTGGCCGGCCGAAAGGGACAGCTCCAGTTCGAGGGAGGTCTGATCATTGGCAATGACGATCGGCTCCAGGGAGTTTTTGATGTCACGATGAATCGAGTTTACTTGGCCAGTCATCCCAAGCTCAAGGACAGCCCTCTGTTGGCAAACAGCAGTGATGGATACGTGCGCTTTCGCTTTCGTGTCGGAGGTACCTTACGCAAACCCACCGACACCTTTCTCGAGGCCATCGGGCTGAATGCTGCAGCCTTGCCTGGGGAGACAAAAGGGGAAGACGCGGAGGACCTCTGGGACCGATTACTTGACGCGCAGGAGGGAGCCGGACCAAGTTGTGGCGGGGAGAGCAAGCCCGAGCTCATTCCCAACCTCAGGGAGCTCGAAGAACTCCGGGGACAATAATTGCCAGCGAGGGATGGGTGCCGCGGGACCCCCGGCTTTCAGGAAAATAAACCGTGGCGGACCAGTTCTTGGTAAATCCACCAGCAAAGCGAAACCGTGGCCGCCACGAGGAGAACAAAGATCACGGTATTGCGCGTGCGGGAGCGTCGTTCATTGATGATTTGCCCCCGACTCAGATCCGCATAAAAGCGGCGCTCGCGACGGCGGTCTTCGAAGTCGTCGGGTGCCGGAATGGTGGTGCGCTCGCGTTCTTGTTGCTCGCGAAGCTTGAGGGGCGCGGATTCGATCAGGGACTCGCACTTCGCAATCTCGGATTCCAGAGCAGAGAGCTCGTCGACGGTTGGTTCACCCGGAGTGCGTTTCATTTTTCGGAAGAACATGGCGTCTTGGTTGTGGCTAGGATTACTTGATTAGGTAAACGAAAAGGGCAATGGTTCCCAGGATGATCACCGGAAGATTGAAGGCAAAACCGTTGCGAAGGTTGGTCTGAAAATCGGAGGTAGTGGCCAAGCCTCGTGGGTTGCCGGGAGTCCCTCCGAAGAGGTTCCCTTTACGGGTTCCGGCAAAATAGGAAGCGGCCTGTTCATACTCATCCTCGGCCTTGTCGAGCAGGGCGAGGGCGTTTTCAAGTTCACGACTCAGTGACTCTTTAGGCCAGGCCTCCGGGTTGATCGATTCGATCCTCTTGAGGTGATTCACGAAGGCCTCTCGGGTTTGTTCGAGATCGTCGATTTCCTGCTTTGATTCAAAGAGATCACGCTCGATGGCAGTGACAACGGTGGAAAATTTCTCGGTGAGTTCGAGCTGGCCATTCAGAAACTCTTGTTTCCGTCGGTTGAGCTCTTCAAGAGCCATTTTTTGCCTCTCCAACTTGCGACGCTGCTCCTGCAGCATTTCCAGCTGGGTCTGTGCATCAGCCAATCTCCCCTCAAAATCTTCGGTGAAAGCCGGGTCTTCTTGGGCGATTTCCATCTGGGTCTCACGGACTTTGAGGTGTTGTCTGCGATCAAGAGTATGGGGCATGCTGCAAAATCAGTTGGTTGAAAACTTTCCACTGCTAACTTATGGCTGCCAAAAAGGCGAGGGAATTATTTAAGAAATCTTAGATTTCCTTGGGTCTTGACAATCCGGGGTCTGCTTCCGGTTTGAATGGAGAAGCATACCATCTCCAAGCGGTGCGCGAGAGTCCCTTGAGGTCTTCGAGGAGGAGGTAAGCGGAGGGGATGAGGAGAAGAGTGATGAACGTGGCGAAGAGGATCCCGAACCCAAGGGAGATGGCCATGGGTTTGAGGAACTGGGCGTGGATTGCCCGCTCGAGCATGAGGGGCACGAGTCCCACGAAGGTGGTCAGGGAGGTTAGGAAGATGGGGCGAAATCGTCGCACTCCCGAGATAAGGACGGCTTGGCGAACATCCATGCCGTCGCGGCGTTTCTGATTGATGAAGTCGACGAGGACCAGGGAATCGTTCACGACTACGCCGGTAAGGGCCATGATCCCGAAGACCGAGAGGTAGGACGGAGTGACATCGAGGACGATGTGTCCGGCGTAGGCTCCGATGACCCCAAAGGGAACCGCTAGGAGGACGATGAGCGGCTGAAGCATGGATTTGAAAGGGATGGCGAGGAGGGCGTAGAGGGTGATGATCAGGCCAGCGTAGAGCCAGTTCACGCGGTTTCCTGTCTCTCGTTCCTCCTTGATGTAGCCGGCCCAGACCCAGCTTGCGTCAGAATCTTTGCTAACGATTTCCCTGATGCGGGGCTCCAGTCTCTCGGCCATCTCGATGATCTTGACCTCGGGGTTTTCCGGTTGGGCATTGATGAAGGAGACCTCCGCTCCGTTGAGGCTTTGGATGCTTCCGGGGGCCTTTTGAAGGGTTGCAGTGGCGACCGCCGAAAAGGGAATGGTGGATCCATTCGGGGCCCTGATGTTGAGGCGTTCAAAAGTATACATCGATTCCCGCTTCTCCTTGGGGAGTCGAACCATGACCCGAATTTCCTCTCCGTCCCGCTGGATGCGTTGGGCTTCCTCACCGTAGAAGGCCTGACGGATTTGCTGGGAAAGGATGCGCTGAGTGATACCGAGTTCGAGGGCGAGAGGTTTGAGGGTGATGGCGTATTCCTCCCGTTGGCGTTGATGATCGGACCAAGCACTTTGGATGCCCTTTTGGGACTTGAGGAGATTCTCGATCTCTTCGGCAAGAGCGCGCTTGGATTCGCTGTCGGGTCCTCGGAGTTCCACACTGAGGCTGTTGAGTTCCTCCTGCCCGAACGACCGGCTGCCCCATTCGCCCGAGACCCTGAGGTAACGGGCATTTTCGATTTCGCCGATGCGCTTCTGCCAGAGTTCGGCGATTTCAGAGTTGGTGGGGCCGGGCTCGCTCCGTTCGCTCGGAGGAACGATTTCAATCGAGGCATATCCCTGTTCGGGGTCGCCCGGCCCCCCCCACCGGGAGGCCCCGGCGCTGGTCATGATGTTGCGAATGAGGGATTCGCCGGTGCCGGGGTCAACGAGTTCCTTTTTGAGCGCTTCAGCGCAGGCCGCGATGTGTTGGATTTGTTTTTCGGTCTCCTCGAAAGGGGTATTGTCGACCATGCTGAGGTAGGCCGAGATGCGGTAGCGCTCGATTTTCGGCATGTCGACAAAGCCCATCTTACCGCTTTTGTGGTAACCTAGGCCGGCCATTGCGAGGGCGAAGAAAAGGCAGATGGTGGCGTAGCGATGGTTGACCGCAAGAGCGAGGACCGGACGGTAAAATCGCTCGATGAATTTCTCGAGCGAGTCGGCGATGATTTTTTGGAAGCGGGCAAAGCCTCCCATGCGGGTGCGGTTGGTACTGAGATGCTTGAGGTGTGACGGGAGGATCAGCTTGGACTCGATCAGAGAGAAGGTGATCACCGTGGCCACCACGGGAGGAATCTGGTTGGTCCAGTTGCCCCAGAACCCGTCGAAGTAGGCAAGGGGAATGAATGCCACAACGGTGGTGATGGCACCAAAAGTGACCGGAGTGGCGACCTCCTTGGTTCCCGCGACCGCAGCATCCAGGGGAGTGAGCTTTTCACGGAGCCGGGTGTAGATGTTTTCACCGGTCACGATGGCATCATCGACGACAATCCCAAGAACGATGATGAAGGCAAAAATGCTCATGGTGTTGGCGGTGAGGCCGAAGAAGGGCATGAGCATGACGCCGCCGGCAAAACTCACCGGGATGCCGAGAACGACCCAGAAGGCGAGCATGGGGCGGAGGAAGAGGCCGAGAACGAGAAGGACGAGTCCGGCTCCGACGAGGAGGGAATCGGCAAGGGTGGAGAGGCGGCCGCGGATCCGGATCGATTCGTCATCCCAGATCGCCACGCCGACCCCGTCCGGCAGGAAGTTGGCGCTTTCCTCCACATAGCGTCGAACCGCGTTCGAGATCTCGATGGCGTTTTCGTTCTCCGAGCGCAGGATGTCGATCATGATGGCCGGTTCGCCGTTGAAGCGGGTCATCATTTGGGAATCCTCGAAGCCGTCGTAAATGGTGGCGACATCCTCAATGCGCAGTTGAGCGCCGTTCTCGGCGGTAACAACGATGTTGGCGAAGTCGTCACGGGTGTAAGCCTGTCCATCGGTCCGAATCATCACCGACCCGGCCGGGGTCCGCAGGGAACCGGCGGAGAGCGCGACCGAGGAACGCCGGATGGCATCGGCGAGGTCACCGATGGTGAGACCATAGTCTTGCAGCTTCTGATCGTCGGCCTCGATGCTGATTTCCAAAGGGAGATCACCCTTCATATCAGTGCGGGAGATCCCGGGGAGGTCCAGGAGCTCATTTTCGATGCGTCGCGCAGTCTTGTAGAGATCAACTTCACTGAGGTCTCCGGTGACCGCGATGGTGAGAACTTCGTGCCAGTTCGAAGAATTGGGGATTTCGATGGTTGGTCGCTCGGTTTCGCCCGGGAAGGTGTTGATGGCCTCCACGCGGGCCGTTACTTCCTCGCGCAGTTCGCGAAGATCTACCCCGTCCTCGGCTTCGACGTCGATGTTGGCCGACCCCGCACTGGCTCTGGAATCAAGGAGCTTGACTCCTTGGAGATCCCGGAGGGCCCGCTCGATGGGAATGACGATGTGTTCCCGGACGTCCTGTGGGCTGGCCCCACGAAAGCGCATGTTGATTTCCACCTCCCTTCTCTCGTAGGAGGGCTGGACCTCCAGGGGGACGCGATTAAAGGCGAAATACACCCCGCCCAGAAGAATGGCCACCAACAGGAAGTTGGCGGCAATGTCATTGCGGGCAAACCAGCGGATCATGCGCCGGATCATAACAGCACTTTGCCGCGTGTCTTGTCAGAATATTGCCGGAGAGAAGATCCTGCTTGAACCGGGTTGTGGACTCGGGCAGTTTGAATGGCACGAAAAGCGCCCGTGGCGTCCGCTCAAACTTATGACCCTCCCGAAATTCTTACTCAAGGAAGCCATCGTGGCAAAGCCGGGGTTCAACCGCTGGTTCGTCCCGCCCGCTTCCATCGCCATTCACCTGTGCATTGGTTCGGTCTACGCGTGGAGCGTCTTCAATACCCCCCTTTCGCGCGAACTCGGAGTGGTGGGTGAGGCCGCCGGCGACTGGGATTTTAAGAACATCGTTTGGATCTTTAGTATCGCCATCGTCTTCCTCGGGCTGGCGGCAGCGGTGGCCGGGCGATGGCTCGAAAAAGTGGGTCCCCGCTGCGTGGGCGTGACCGCCGCCCTTTTGTGGGGAGGTGGCTTTCTGGTCGGCTTTTTGGGCATCAAGTGGCACAGCTTGCCCTTGCTCTACTTGGGATACGGGGTCTTGGGTGGCTGCGGTCTTGGACTTGGTTACGTTTCGCCGGTCAGCACCTTGATCCGATGGTTCCCCGATCGACGGGGGCTCGCCACCGGTCTGGCGATCATGGGTTTCGGAGGGGGAGCGATGATTGGAGCGCCGCTGAAAAGATACCTGATGCAGGAGTTCAAGGAGGCACCGGAATACCTTGGTGCGGTCGAGGAAGTCAAATTGGTGACCGAGAACGGGGTGCGCTTCGTCGAGTCGGCGGCATCGGGTCGCCAGGAGGTCATTGTCGTTTCCGCAGAACAAGCGGGAGCCTTTGAGGCTGGCTTGGAGGCCGGCGTCTATGCCGTCGGGACCGGAAACACCGGAGCGGCCACGACCTTTCTGGTGTTGGGATTGCTCTACCTGACGGTCATGTTACTGGCGGCCTTTGCCTACCGAGTGCCGGCACGGGATTGGAAGCCGGACGGATGGGATCCGGCGTCGGGGCACTCAAAAAGTGGGATGATTTCGCGGCATGACGTGAGCATTTCCTCCGCCATGAGGACGCCGCAGTTTTACTTCTTGTGGATCGTCCTTTGCATGAACG
>JALQTQ010000173.1 GCA_023263995.1 Akkermansiaceae bacterium
TTGTCGAGGACTACGAACGCCTGACCTTTCGTGAGATGTGCGGGGAGCGTCACCTCCTTCGGAACGAGATCGAACGGGTGAAAAGGCGGTGGCGCGAGCGCCAAAAAAACCCCGGGGCCGGGAGGCCTGCGGGGTTCTGAGAGAGAAGCGGGGTGATCGGCCCATCAGTCGGCGATCTCGGCCGCATGGAAATCCTGCCAATCCTCGAGGTTATTGAGGTTGATGGCATCGAGAATGGCTCCGGTGTCGGCGATCCCAACGGCCTCGAGGATACGCTTGCGGGTTTCGTCGTCGTGATTGTAACCCACGACAGCGGCGTTGTGAGCATCGATCGCTTCCGCGTCGAGAGTGCCTCCTTTTTGATCGAGGATCCATTGTTCACACTGAGTGTAAGTAGGCTTTTTTTCGCGAATGTAGGCCAAAAAGGCGTCGCGGTCGATGCCGAGAGCGTCGAGGGTCATTTGGTCGTAACCGGCTCCCGCTGCGGGGTAGTCAGGATGCAGTTTGCCGGCCGCATCGAGGGAGGCTTTTTGCCAGAGGCGGGGGAGGTGAAGGACGCCAAGCGGGCCGGCGATGCCGGAGGTGATGAGGGGGATGATTTTGCTCATGTTGGGTAGATGGTTGGTTTGAATCTCGTTTGAGATCGCGGGATGCGACTCTCGTCAATGAGGTAGCGGTGGGGATGGGTCATGGCAATGGCTAATTCGGTGGAACTTGTCATCGTGAAGCTTGCGTTTTGGAAGCGGAAGAGGTGTTCTTTCGGCGGTAGATGGCAGGCGGCTTTTCCATTGATTCTCTGAACCGGGCACAACGGGAGGCGGTCCTTACTCTGGAGGGTCCGGTCCTCATTCTGGCCGGTGCGGGGACGGGCAAGACGCGGACCGTGACCTGTCGGATGGCGGCTCTCTTGGAGAATGGGGTCAGCCCCGAGAATGTTCTCGCGGTGACCTTCACCAACAAGTCGGCGGCGGAAATGGCGGAACGGGTGGCAGGAATGGTGGGGCGGAAAAAAGGACGAGCCCTCACCGTGTCTACCTTTCATTCCCTGTGCCTGCGCATCCTGAAAAGAGATATCGAATCCCTCGGATACCGGAAGCGTTTTTCGGTGATGGCCGGGGGCGATCAGACCGGGATGATCCGGCAGTTGATCGTGCGTAAAGGCGGGGGGAAAATCAACCTGAAGCCGGGCGAGGTGATGTCCGAGATTTCGCGGGCCAAGAATGCCGAGCGCCCTCTGACCTCGATCGAAGACGATCTCATCGCCGAGATTGCGGTGGCTTACCAGAACGAACTTCGGGCGCAGAATGCCGTTGATTTCGACGACCTGCTTTTGCTCGGTGAGCGGGTGTTGCGAGAGCATGGGGAGGTCCGGACTTATTGGCAGAATCGCTTCCGTTACGTCACGGTCGATGAGTTCCAAGACACCAACGGCCTTCAAATGAGATTGCTGCAGCAACTGGTGGCCGAGCCTTACCATGTCTGCGTGGTGGGGGATGACGATCAGTCGATCTATGGTTGGCGGGGGGCCGAGGTGGCCAACATTCTGCAATTCGAACGCTTCTTTCCCAATCCCAAGGTGATTCGGTTGGAGGAGAATTACCGCAGTACGCAGGCCGTGCTGGAAGTGGCCAACAGCTTGATTCGTCACAATACGGGGCGGCGGGAGAAGGAGCTCCGGCCGACCATTCCGGGTGGGGATCTCGCCAGATTGGTCTCCATGCCCGGGGACGAGGAGGAGGCTGCTTGGATCGTCTCGGAAATCGTGAAGCAGCGGGAGGAGGGGCGGGTCCTCGAGGATTTCGCGGTTTTATTCCGGACCAACAGCCAGATCCGAAAGATGGAGGAAGCCTTGCGGGAGGCGAAAATTCCCTACCGCATGGTGGGTGCCCAGAGTTTCTATGATCGCAAGGAGGTCCGTGATGTCCTGGCTTATGCCCAGGTTTTGCATCAACCGGATCTCGACGTGGCTTTGTTGCGGGTTTTGAACACACCGCCGCGGGGAATTGGTAACACGAGCGCGATGGCAGCCTTGGAATGGAGTCGCGAGCGGGATCAGAGCATTTGGGACACCTTGTGTGATGTCGATTTCACTGGCTTGCTTTCAGCCAAGGTTGCTCGCTCCGTCGCGGAGTTGGTGCGCCAGATCGAGGAGGGCCGGCGGGCCATGGTCGATGGCGTCAATGCCGGGGTGGTGCTCGACGGTTGGATGAGGGAGATGGATTTCCATGACTGGTTGATGCGGCAGTGTAAGACCGAAAAGGAAAAAGAGGCCCGAAACGAAGGGGTGAGGACGACAATTGCCGCAGTCACCGAAGCGATCAAGAAAGGCAAATCGCTTGGAGACTTTCTCGATCAAACGGCGCTGGATTCCGAAAAGGAAGACGACCTGGACAAGAAGAGCGGGGTGACCCTGATCACCTTGCATGCGGCCAAAGGGTTGGAATACCCGGTGGTTTTTTTGGTGGGCTTGGAAGAGGGGATTCTCCCCCATAAGCGAAGTCTGGAAGAGGGAACGCGTGATGAAGAGCGACGTCTTCTTTATGTCGGGATCACCCGCGCGCAGGAACTTCTCACCATGACCTATTGTTCGACTCGGGTCAAGTGGGGGAAGCAGGAGGCCTGCGAGCCCAGCAGCTTTATTCGCGAAATGAATCCGGATTGGATTCAGGAGGAAGACTACGACGACCTGATGAGTGCGGAAGCGACTGATGAAGAGTTACGCGGTTTTTTCAGCGAGATGAGTGCCCTGCTTGAGGATGATCGCTAAAAGATGTCCATCCCGAACCGGGAAAGAGGCGGAGAGAGATCGGTGTTGACTGATCGGAACTAGCCCCGGCGGCGTTTGCCGAGGACGAGCAAGGTCCCGAGGATGAGAGTGATTGACGAACTGGGCTCGGGAATGATGAGCGTTGTCTGGAAGCGATTCACATTATCCTGGAAGGTGATCTGATCGACAGTGTTCGAGTCGATGAGCAAATCCGCTCGCCCCGTTCCCAGCGCTGGCGGCGTTCCTGAGGGCAACTCGAGAATCCAGTCAGAGTTATCCGATGATAAGGTGTTGAAAAAACTGGAGGCATCTGGGGTGGTTGAGGTGTCGAAAACGCGGATTCCAAGACGAGTGGGAAGGGAGTTCAGGCCAGAATCGGTTTCGGTATCCAGTTGCAGCCCTCCAAAATCGAATTCTCCAGTTCCAAAGTCAGTAAACGGGTTACGCGAATCAGAGTTGGGGGAGCCCAAGCCTAGGATTGGAGTGAAGGTGGACCATTGTTGAGGGGTGAAGGCTGAAGGCAGAACTGAGTCATCGATTCCGAGGAAGTAGCCGATCTGAATCACTGATCCGTCCGGGAGCGGTGCTCCATTGCTCCCATTGAAACCAATGAAAGAGCCTTCCCCGATGGACAAGGTTGTGGCGCTGAGGGACTGAATAAGTAGGAGAGCAGTCGAGGGAATGAGGTATTTCATTTGAAGAGATCGAGGGTGATTTTTCGTGTGGCAGTGCTACTCAATGTCAGGATCAAAGGGAAGTTCGGAAGTGATTCCTGCTTGGATCGCTGGGATGGGAGTCTCACGGGCGATGAACACGGCAGAGTTGGCTGCAATGATTTCATTGTCAGCGTTGGTGCGCGAGTCATCAACATTGACCCAGAAGGTGTCGGTGCGATAGCGATATGTCGTCCATTCCTGTCCGGCGGAATTCCAGATGTAGAGGCGGTCGTTAGGGCTCCAGTTGGAAAATTGAGCCCCGAAGCCCGCGAGAGTCGTCGCGATCGGAAAGCGGGTGGATGAGAATCCCTGCGAAGAAACAGTGGTGACTGCCGGAGCGGTCTGAACTTCTCCAAAAATCGTGAGCACGACATCGCCGGTCCCCTGCCGGAGCACAAAGACCCCCTCGTCGGGAAAGACGATGTCGTTATTTGCGTTAGTTCGTGAGTCATCGAGGTTTCGCCAAAAGGTTGCGTAGCGATAAGACACCCATTGGAAGCCGCTCCAAAGATAGACCCGGTCATCGGGTCCAAAGGAAGCGGCGACGCTTTCGAAGACTGAACCGATGGTGGTCGCTCTCCTGATCACGGCGGAAGTGCTTGTGGAAAACCGGGGAGCAGCGACTTCGGGATCGGGATCAGAATCTCCAAGCAAATCAAAGGCGGGGGAGACGGTGATGACATTGGAGGTGTTACCAGTGATCAGGAAGGCCTCTTTGGCCCCCGTCCGGTCGGTGAGAAAAACGATCCTGCTGGGGGTGGTCCACTGGTCTGCGGTCCACGAAACGCCGGAAAAAGAGATGGATTGGGAGGCATCCGAGGTCCAGGGATCTCCGTCAGGGTCGGCGTTGTAGTCATCGCGAATGGTGGCTTGGCCGGCAAATTCTCCTTCGTTGAGCAAGGTTACGGAAAAACTGGTCAGCTTGGCCCCGTTTCCATCCGACCCCGCGATGGTGATGCGAGAGTATCCTTGAGGGCTCGTGAAGATGGTCTGGGCTCCGATTGAGCCCAGTCCCAAGGTGAAAAGAAGCAGGGTCCGGAACTTCATCGCCTCCAAGGAATATCCGCAGCGCAGGGCAAGTCGAGTCGCAAAAGTGATTTTTCATCCATTTCTCAGGGGTTGCAGACTGGGTGGCGATGGTTAGAGTTCTGCCGCGATGGCGGCCAGTTACACGAAGGGAAACGAAAAACTGATCAAGGTCCTTGATGGAGCTTCGGCCCATCTGCGCGGGTTGTGGAAGAAGCAAGGCAAGGCCGACGGGGCCCTGCGCATCGCGGTGGTAGGGGGCGGATGCAGTGGTCTGCAATATCAAATGGACCTGGTGGAGGGGCCCCGCGATCGCGACATCATGGTGGAAAGCAATGGCGTCAAGGTGGTCATCGATCCCAAGAGTGCCCTTTTTGTCAGTGGGAGCGAACTGGACTACTCCGACGACCTGCAACAGGGGGGTTTCAAGGTGAGCAACCCCAATGCGGTGGTGACCTGCTCCTGTGGTGAAAGTTTTGCGGCCTGATGAATGCCTTTGAGCGACTGGGACTTCCCCTGAAACTGGTGCTGGACGAAGTTTTGCTGTCGGAACGGGTCACGGCCGAGAGCCGTCTTCATCATCCGGATGCTGGTGGTGATGAGTCCGTGTTTCGGGAGGTTCGGAAAGCGGGGGAGGTTTTGTCGGTTCCGGCCCTGCGGATTCGGGAAGCGCTTGTGTTGGCGGGTGGGGATCCCTCCGAGCGCGGCGAGGTGTCTCCCGATGTCATGGATCTGTTCACGCCGGTCGCCGGGGTGCTGGGGGAGGTCTCTGAATTTGTCTCGAAGCGCACGAAAGCGCTCAGCGGTCTGGGGCGGGCCGTTCTTGATGCGGGCCTGCCGGTGGTCAAGGCACGGCTGGAAGAGGTGACGGGGAAGGTGGTCGGACGAGAGGCGGAGTTGATTTCCCGATTTGCCCGAATCGATGAGTTGGGCTGGGAGAACTGCCTTGCCGAAATGGGGGAGGTGTCCCGTGGACTGGCCTTCATGCGGAAATGGTTGGGGCAATTACGGGAGGCCCATGGAAGGCTTTTTGAGGCCTTGCTCAGCGGCTGACTTGGCGTTAACTGGCGGCCATGGACGAAGTGATCATAGGAATCGATCTGGGAACGACCCAGTCGGCGGTGGGGGTGATGGATTCGGGCTTTCCGATTCTGCTGGCTGATGAGCACGGACGGACTCTGGTTCCCAGTGCAGTCTGGTTTGGGCCCGATGGGCTGGTCGAGGTGGGGGAAGAGGCGCTGCGGCGGGCGGGAACCGACGAGGTGCACACCAGTATCAAGAGCTTGATTGGTCGTCGGCAAGGTGAAGGTGACGGGCGCTTGACCAGCGGAAACAAGGTGTCGACGGAGGCGGGCGAGTTGTGGCCCGAAGAGATCTCGGCCGAGGTCTTGAAGCGGCTCAAGGCGATCGCCGAGATGCGGCTTGAGACGGAGGTCAACAAAGCCGTGATCACGGTGCCGGCTTATTTTCATGATGGGCAGCGGGCCGCCACCAAGCGGGCGGGCGAGTTGGCGGGCTTGGAAGTGGTGCGGATTTTAAGCGAGCCGACGGCGGCCGCCCTTTCCTACGGGCTCGACCGCCTCGGAGAGGAATCGCGGGTGTCGGTCTTTGATTTGGGCGGGGGAACTTTTGATGTCTCCATCCTTGAGATGCGGGACGGGGTCTTTGAGGTGGTTGCGACCGCCGGCGATACCAAGCTGGGGGGCGACGATTTTGACCGGGCCTTGGCTGGATGGGCGGCCGAGAGACTCGCGGTCGACTTGGCCGGGTTGGAGAGTCTGGAGCGGGTGCGCTGGCTGACCGAGGCTCGACGGGTCAAACATCTCCTCTCTGATCAAGAGCGGGCCGTTTTCCGAGTCCCTTTCACGGGGGAGGTGGAGGTCACCCGGGAGGATTTTGAGAAGCTCATGGTCGGTCAGTTGGACCGGATGGAATCCTCGTGTCGACGGGCCCTGCTCGATGCCAGAGTGAGTGCGGATGCTTTAGAGGCAGTGGTGATGGTGGGGGGAAGCAGCCGCATTCCGGCAGTGCGCGACCGGGTGCGCCGGGTCTTTGGCCAGGAACCGGATCTGAGTCAGCATCCCGACGAGGCCATCGCGCGCGGGGCGGCGATTCAGGCCGGGATTCTCGCGGGCATCGTGCGTGAGGTGGTGCTGCTCGATGTCACTCCGCTCAGTCTCGGAGTTGAGACCATGGGTGGCTTGATGAATGTCCTTATTGCCAGAAACACCACCATTCCCTGTCGGGCGGGAGAAATGTTCACCAACGCGGCCGATGGTCAAAAATCGATGATGGTCAGGGTTTTGCAGGGTGAGCGAGAGTTGGCAGCCGACAACTGGGAACTGGGGTCGTTCGAGGTCTCCTTTCAACCTGGAAAGCGGGGGCAGGCCCGGGTCGGGGTGGAATTCCGAATTGATGCCGATGGAATCCTGTCGGTTTTGGCGCGGGACACGGCGACTGGCGAGGACACCGAGATGACAATTGGGAGTGCGGCGGTCGATGTGAGTGAGGCTCGGGTCGAGCAGATGGTCAGTGAGAGTGTTGAGTTTGCCTTTCAAGATATGAATGCCCGGGTCTTTGAAGAGGCCCGGATGACGGCCGAGGAACTTCTCCCTGCCGTCGAGACAGCCCTTGCGGCGGCCGCTGGGCAGTTGCCTCCGGAAGAAATCGCGGCCATCGAGAAGGGCCGTGACCGGGTTGCGTATGCCATTGGTCAGCGGGACGCCACTGGGCTCAAGGTTGCGGTCGAGGAACTTGATCGTGCCACCGAGGGATTGGCAGCTCTCCTGGTGGAGCAGGCCACCGCCGCTCTTTTTTCCAGTCCCCAAGATTGACGGGCGGGTTTGGGTTTCGCATGCTGCGGTGAGTTTAATGGCGGACGCAACTGGTATCTTCATTTGTCCCTCTTGCCGGGCCATGGTC